>JALOQW010000262.1 GCA_025459275.1 Pirellula sp. | reverse complement strand
GTTGGCGTGCGGTTTTCCCTGTTTCGTTGCGCCGATTTACGGTTGCACCTCCCTTGGGCCTGCGGTTCATTCGCTATACTAATGCAGCGATCGATTGCGAGTCGGAACGGGTGCATGCTGGCTCGATCATCGATTCGACGTTGGCATCCTATTGGAATTTCATCGGAGGGTTTTTGCATGCTTCGATCTCCTGACCAGCAGTCCAACCAAGGGGCTTCCTCTCCTGGTTCGGGTTCGGAGGGTTACGATGCGATTTCGTTGATTTTGGCTCAGGCCGGTAAATCGGCAGAAGAGATTGCATCCTTGTCGACACTTGACGATGCGGATCGTTTTGCGGAAAAGCAGTTTTCTGGTGAAGCGCCGACGTTGGCGACTCTGTTTGGAGTTGGCAAAGTTGCCGAGCTGGATGCGGGGTACTTCAACCCCACTCCCGAAGTCGCGACGGTGATGGGCAAGTGCATGGAGTTCCTGCTACATCGAAAGAAGAGCGGGACGCTTTTGGACCATGAGCGGATGTTGTTCCGCGACGATGTGATTGAGGGGTTGGCCTCTTTGGGATTTTTTGGTCTAGCGATTCCCAAGCAGTACGGTGGCAGCGGTGCGAAGCTCGGTGACTTGGGCCCCTTGCTTCGTGCCCTGACGTTGATTCATCCCGACCTGGCGGTCATGTTTGAAGTGCACAACTTCCTAGGTCCAGTGACTCCGCTGCTCGACTTTGGAACGGAGGAGCAGAAGTCCTACTATCTGCCTCGCATGGCCCGCGGTGAATTGCTCGGCTCGTTCGCTCTTACCGAACCTGGTGTCGGGGCGGACCCCAGTCGACTCTCCCTCATAGCTCGAAGAGATGGGGACCAGTATCTGGTCTCGGGCGTGAAGTGGCCGATCACGAATGTGATTTATGGAGGGATCTGCATTCTGGTCTTGAAGCTCGTTGGAGAGGATGTCCCCAAGGGCCGGGACTCGGCCATGATGATCTTGGAAGTTCCCAAATCGGATACGCCGAACTTCCGCATGATCCGTAATCGCCTAACCTCCTTCGATTATCTCTGGAATGCGCGATTCCGGATGATGGACTATCCCATTCCGGCGAGCAATCTTCTTGGACCTCCAGGCAAAGGACTGGCGCAAGCCTTCAGCTCTCTCGCCAAAGGACGTGGCGGCATTTGCGTCAATAGTGCTGCGAAGATCTTTCGACTTTTGGCCCAACTCATCCAGGATCCTCTCGCATCAGACACGTCATCCGATGCATCTCAACGTCGCAACAAGCACGGTGGATGGATCGCCTTTCGAAGCACCTTCGGCAAACCCATTGGCCAGTCTCCTCGGATCCAGACTTGGATGGGCCAAGCGGTATGTCACGCATTAGCAAGTCGCGTTCTCGGCGACATCTGCTTTCGTTTGGCCGCCAACGGAGTGCGCGATGAAACGATGGGGATGATTGCCAAGGTTTATGCGACGAAAGCATTGTTGCAAACCGCGATCCATGCGTATCAAATTCAAGGTGGCCGTTCGGTTCACGTTGACGAGAAGCGCCAAGCGGAACGGAGCGCGGGTCATGTGTCTTCAATATCCCATCAAGGAACCGACAAGCACATCGAGAACTACATCGGCGAGAACATGCATGAGTTCACGATCGCCACGGTGTATGAGGGCCCGAACCCCGTGTTGGCCGATGTCGGTGCACCGAACGCCATGACTCGAAACATTCGGACCCAATATCTGGAACCGATCGGTTTGGCCGAAGCGAACGGGAAGTTTGGCTGGAAGGAAAAAGCCGCCTTCGGTTGGTACATCGCCACACGGTTTATAGGTTCGTGGAATCCATGGCCGGGGTCTTTGGATGGCTTGCGCGACCCCAATCCCGACAAAATCCGCTGGATTCGAAGAGGTTTTCGGCGCAACCGAATTTTGGGACGCCGAATCCTTTGGATCATCGCGCGTTATCAGCGCACGTTTATTGAACAGAGTTATCTGCTGGGCGACGATGGAGGGATTTTCGATCAGCTCTGTTACTCGGTTGCATCACTTTCCTACGCAATCTCGTTGGACAAAACTCAACGAGAGTATCGATTGATCGGCGACGCATTGGACCTGGAAGCAGCCTTGCAACTGAAAGGACGTTCAGCGTCGCCTGAACTCCAGCACAAGTGGGCTGAAATTGGTCAAGCTGTGATGGATCCACAGTCCGTTCTCTATCAAGACTGGATCGCCGATATCGAAGTATCCGGAATTCCATTAGACCCTCGCATCATCGATCAGTTTATATGAGCTACGAAGCAATCGAGGTCGAGTATCCATGCTCTGGCATCGCGATTCTGACGTTGAACCGACCAGAAAGACGCAATGCGCTTGCTATCGCGATGATGCGCTCGTTGCATCGGGCGATCGGTGACTTGGAAACCGATGACTCAACGCGTGTGGTCATTGTTCGAGGTGCTGGCCCGGTTTTCTGCGCAGGTCTAGACTTGTCAGAGGCGTCTGATCGAGCGCTGGTTCGGGAATCCGCCGAATGCGTTGCTCGAACATTGCATTGCTTACGTTACTCAACATTGGTAACGATTGCTGCCGTGAACGGAGGAGCCTATGCAGGCGGGGCTGGAGTCGTTGCAGCGTGCGATATGGCAGTTGGAGCCACCGATATCCAAATCGGATTTCCAGAAGCCAGACGTGGTCTTCTCCCTGCGCTGATCAGCGATGTCCTACGAACCAAAATTCGTGAAGGAGATCTCGCAGAACTTTTCCTGGTGGGGGCGCCCATCGGTGCCGTCCGAGCACAACAGATCGGACTGTTGCAACGCATCGTCGAGCCTGCTCGCGTCGTAGACGAAGCCCTTGAGATGGGGCGTGGCATTCTGGCTGGCGGCCCCCAAACAATTCGCGACACAAAGACTCTGCTTCATCATGCCTACGGGCAAACACACGGCGAGACTCATTCCATTGAAGAGCATTTGAAGGCCCGGTTCAGCGAAGAAGCCACCGAAGGTCTTCAGGCGTTTTTGGACAAGCGACCGCCGAATTGGCTTCCGCAAGAAAAGTAGAACGTCGGAAAACGGAACAGGAACTGTAGGCTCGCGGTATTCAAGGTCAACGGCTTCTACCATGGAACGCCCTACCTTCGTCTGCTAGGCTGGAGCGGGAACGCCAATTACGATAACGCGCTCCGCTTTTTGTCCATAAAGAATGTTGAGGTGTCGTATGAGATCGGGGTCTATTCATCGTCGTCAATTTACAGTCGGGGTTATGGCAACCTCGGCGATCGCTGCATTGGCGGGCAACCAGAACTCTCATGCCCATGCTCGCAGCGCGCGATTGCGACTGGCCGGTATTGGCGTTGGCGGAATGGGTGGGTCTGACTTGGCATCATTAAGTTCCCATCCCAATGTGGATGTGGTTGCTTTATGTGATGTCGATTCCAACCATTTGGCGAGTGCTGGTGAAAAGCATCCGCAAGCAAAGCGATTCACCGATTTTCGGAAGATGTTGGATGCCATGGCGGACTCGATCGATGCCGTCCATGTTTCAACCCCAGACCATACCCATGCTGCGGCGACGATGTCCGCCATGAACTGCGGCAAGCACGTTTATTGCCAAAAACCGTTGACCCATGATGTATATGAAGCGAGGCAACTGCGTCTCGTCGCTGAGAAGAATTCATTGGTGACGCAGATGGGAACTCAAGTCCACTCGACGAGTCCCTATCGCACCGCAGTCCAGTTGGTCCAAAGCGGAATCATCGGCAAGGTTCGTGAAACCCACTCCTGGAGTAACAAGACATGGGGATACGATGGACCGGACCCTGAACCATCCGCCGTCCCCGCTTCCCTCGATTGGGATTTGTGGCTCGGCACTGCCCCGGCAAGACCCTTCTCCGAAGGGCACTTCCACCCGGCCAACTGGAGGCGTTGGTACGACTTCGGTTGCGGCACCATGGGGGATATGGCGATCCATATCCTTGATCCGGTCTTCAGCGCATTGCAACTCGGTGCACCAAAGCGAATCCTTTCCTCCAGTTCGCCGCCCCCCAAAGCGTCGTTCGGCATGAAGAATCACACTCGCTACTCTTTTGCATCCGCCTCTCCGTTCACGACCTCCGACTTCGTGTTGACCTGGAGCGATGGGGGAATGATGGCCGATGTGAGCGAGTGGCCAAGACAAATGCGGGATGGAAAACAGGTAGAACTACCTGATCAAGGGTCGATATTCCTCGGCGAGAAAGGAGCGATTCTTTTACCTCACGTGGCGATGCCGATATTGTTGCCTGAGGAGAAATTCCAAGAGATGAAGGTCGAAGCACAGCCCAACGGTAACCACTATCATTTGTTTGTTGACGCTTGCTTGGGTGGTACGCCAACAACAGCCCATTTTGGTTACGCGGGGCCCTTGACTGAGGCTGTTCTGCTCGGGACATTAGCGAACCGATTCCCTCATCAAGAACTTGAGTGGCAGCCCGAGCCCATGCGATTCTCAAATCATGATCTCGCTCAGAGTCTGCTGCGGCGAACGTATCGTCAGGGATTTGAAGTAACCCATCTGTCTTAAGGAGTAGCGTATGGATATTGCAAAGAAGTGCGGCGCGGAAGTTTTAGGAACGTTTTGGTTGACGTTCGGTGGTTGTGGTAGCGCTGTGTTGGCAGCCAAGTTTCTTGCGATGGAGGGACAGACTCCCTTGAATCTCGGGATCGGTCTCGTCGGTGTTTCGTTGGCGTTCGGGTTGACGGTACTGACCATGGCTTACTCGATCGGACACATCTCGGGTTGCCATCTCAATCCTGCAGTTTCCCTTGGGCTGTTGTTCGCCAAGAGGTTTCCTTCATCGGAATTTGTTCCGTATGTGATCTCGCAAGTCGTCGGTGCCAGTCTCGGTGCCGGATTGTTGTACGTGATCGCTAACGGTCAACCTGGTTTTGAGGTCGGGGGATTCGCCTGCAACGGCTATGACGCACATTCTCCGGGCAACTACAGCATGATGGCCTGCTTCGTCGCCGAAGTGGTTTTGACCTTCTTCTTCTTGTTCATCATTCTCGGCGCTACCGACAAGCGAGCACCGGCTGGCTTCGCTCCGATCGCTATTGGTCTCGGTTTGACACTGATCCACCTGATCGGTATCCCCGTCACCAATTTGTCGGTCAACCCAGCTCGCAGCACTGGCCCTGCCTTGGTGGTTCAAGACTGGGCGCTGCAACAGCTGTGGCTGTTCTGGGTTGCACCGCTCTTGGGTGCGGCACTTGCCGGCTTGGCTTATCCACAACTGAGTCGCGAAGAGCGATAAGAACTTGGTCAACCCATTTTTCGCTGAACCACAGCTGGTGACGGTCCCCCATCCCAGCTCGTTTCCCTTTCACATGGTCGTCGCGGTTGCAGACAACCATGTGATTGGGCAAGCGGACTCGCTGCCGTGGAAACTAAGTAGCGATCTTCAACGCTTCAAACGCCTGACCATGGGACATGCGCTACTCATGGGACGCCGAACCTATGAATCGATCGGCCGACTCTTGCCCGGTCGAACAACCATTATCTTGTCGCGTCAATCGAACTATTCCGTCCCTGGAGCACTCGTTGCGCCGAACCTGGACGAAGCACTGAAGTGCTTGCCAACCGGTGTGACACCGTTCGTTGTTGGAGGTGCCGAGATCTATCGCTCGGCTTGGCCTCGTGTAGGCGTATTGCATGTGACGCGCGTCCGAGCGCAAGTCCCGGGAGATACCCGGTTGGATCCACTGCTCCTGGATGCATTCCACCGCGTGGAGCTCGAACATACTCCGGCCGACGCCAAGAATGACTGGCCGACCGATTACGAATGCTGGATCCGAAACGAAACGACCACTCCGGATTCCTGAGTTGCCTTCATCTTCATGGAATTCTGCCGGCGCGACATCAGCGCGACTCGACACGCACTTTCGAAATGCCGTGCTTCTGCATCCACTCCAGCCAACGTTCTTGATCTTCCGTCAATTCAATCTCTGCGACCGATTCGGCGTCTAAGGGTGACACAACACTAAAGACCCCATCATCCAACCAACGGTCGATGTGATCCGGTTCGATCCAATACTCATTGGCTGCCAAGGTTGGGGCACCCTTCGCATCGCCGGGAGTCATGAAGTAAACGACTTCCAATCGAAATCGCTCCGGCATTTCGAGAGGAGGGACATCATCGCGATCGACCGCAACCACCAACGTTTTTGATGCCAAGATCGATCAAGCCTCCGGTTTCGCGACGCTGCATGCGAAATCAAGGCGTGCTGCCAATTGGCCACCCACCGTAACCTTGCCGGTCATGAAGTAAGCCGTGGAAACTACTTCGTTCAGGGTCACTTCGATATCGATGGTTTCGCCTGGACGGACCATTCGCTTGAACTTGGCGTTGTCGATGCGAGTTGCAACCGGCACCACCCCTTCGGCAGGCGTCACACTCGCCAGCAAGATCGCTCCGCTCTGCAAGCAGCATTCGCACAGAATCACTCCCGGAACAAGCGGAAAGTTCGGAAAGTGACCTTGAAGAAAGAACTCGTCGGGTTGAAAGGTCTTGCGACATCGGATGGTCTTTTCTGTCTGCTCCACCACTTCGTCCACCAACAGCATGGG
>JALOQW010000541.1 GCA_025459275.1 Pirellula sp. | reverse complement strand
CTGCGCTCCATGGACCCACGGCCCGGTCCCGATCAGTCTTCGCGGCGCGTTATCTCAAGCGGCATTCGTAACCGGTACCGCCTGGATACTCCCGTAAGAAGCGACTAAAGATTCGTTGCGTTGAATCGCGCCCTATCCGTTTCCAATGACCGATGCACCATAACGGTGTTTCTGTCGGCCCGACAGGCCTTGATAAATGCTCTTCCATCGCGAACCGGCAGCCTTCGCTGCCGGCTGACGTTCTGCCGGGCCGTCGGCCCTCAAGCCGAACACTCTCGATTTCGCTTCGGCCCCCGGTGGTCTCGTGCCACCGAAGCCAACGCTTCGTTAGCTAACAACGAGGAGTCGACTCATTACGACCCCGGCCGCCTCGTGCGGCCGGTGAAGGAGCCTACTCCGGAGCGCGTAGCAAAGAAGAATCCTCACTCCTTATTGAACGCGCTCGAAAGCCAGTCTTGTGCGGAGAGTCGCATACGATCTTTTTGCTTGGCCAAGCTTGTATTGATCTTCTCTACAAGCTTGTCGTTGTAGTCGGCGAGCTTTCGATCCAGGATCTTTCGAATCCCTTGCCCTAACCACTCGGCGGGATCCCCTCGAATTTGACTGATTCGGTGGACTTCCATCTCTTCCAATCGCACCTTAGCCTCTGTCGCTTGCGGATGGAATTCCACGTCGGGAGGAAAGACAAGCGGGTTAACGCGAATCCCAATGTCAAACGCTGCCTCCAATGCCACCGTAGCATCAGCCTGGACCGAGACGCTGATCCATTGAATATCGCGCTGAAACTGACTGACCCTCGCAAAGACCTTCAAGGGCGCAACGATCTTGATGCGAGTGGAAAACCTCTTGCCGCTGGCATGGGGCTGCAAGGACAGTACCTGGATTTGCAAACGGTTGCCTGGGTCGACGAACTCGATGAAGTAACGGGACCACGTTCCATGATTGACCAGCTTCCATCGCCGCTTGGTATCGAGTCTGAGGCCATCCCACTTCATGTCCACGCCATCGTAGACCTTGCGTTGCTTACCCCACTTGCGATTGTCTTCGATGTTCGGAGGGAGGTTCTTTAGCGCGAACCAACGCACCCAATGACTGAGTTCTTGCAGTTCTGATGGAGTTGGTCCCAAGTCGGAGGGACGGATAGTCTCTGGCAGGTCCAAATTGCGTGGCGATGGACGCTCCGATTCCGGGATCGGTACATGAGATTCGCGGTCGACGACCAATAGGTCCGTCGTCCCAGGAGTCTTCGGGCTCGCGCGTTCCGAGTCCTCAGGCTCCTCAAAAACACGAAACCAATCCTCGAATTCCGGGACTTGTCCCTGCGCTCGGGTGGTCAGGGCAAGAACGAACAGACAGCCGAAAGCAGCAAGCAAGCTGAATCGTCGGCGATCGAGAGAATCAAATCCGTACCCATCCTTCGATTGGAATCTCCGCATACATGGCACTCCTATGCCCACCAATCATCACCCATTGCTAGTTCGCTGATATTACAATACCAGATCCCGCAATCGTGATCCCACCCCACTTCCAAACTATCGCAGTCATGCATTCTCTCCGAATTTTTTGGGTGTTCCTGTTCTGGTTCGTCTGGATGTGCCCGTTGGTCCTTGTGGCACAATCTCCGAATACTAACCTCGTCCAGGATGCCAAGCCGGATTCCACAACGGTCGATCCTCAACGTGCTGGAAAGCTGGCTGAGAAGGCGATGACCTCAGGAGACGCAAAACGTGGCTTGCGGCTCTTCACACGACCAAGCCTTGCGTGCTTTTCATGCCATCGCATTGGCGAGGCGGGGGGGATCATCGGACCCGAACTGAGCGATGTTAGCCGGAAGAGAGCAGCCGAGGAATTAGCCGCAAGCCTCTTATGGCCGAATGACAAACTCGCGCCCGAGTATCAGCCCTACAAAATCCAACTCGAGGATGGAACCGTCCTGTCAGGGTACGTTCGAGGCAGTCTCGATGACCAGAGCCCCAACCTTACATGGATCGAGCCCGCAACGCGCAATGAACAGACGATGCCCGTCGGACTGTTCGAAGCCCTCACCGAAACCGAACAAGCGGACCTGCTTCGCTTCGTGATCGAACTCGGTAATCCCAGCAGCATGGATCGAAAGGCGATCGAGTATGCCGTGCAATCCGCAAGCACTCACGAGCCGGTACGCTTTGCATGGAAAGGGGCTCCCTTGTATCCAGAGCTCCGTCCCCTGCACACGGAGCATGTGAACCGAGATCGTGTGTACGACTTCTATGCCAAACAAGCCGCCTACTTTTCCTCGTTACCTCAACGTCCATCTTGGATCGAGGAGTATCCAGGCTTGGACGGCCCGCAGTTCGGTCATTGGGGGAACCAAAACGAAGAGTCCTGGAAAGGCAACGCATGGTCCAAAATGGATTTGGGGACGGTGCAGTCCAATGTCTTGGTAGGAGTGCCAAAAGCGATCCCGCGTGCCGTCGCCATTCGATTTGGCGATTCGCTGCAATGGTCGGCGTGCTTTAACACTGATACACTCGCGCATGAATCGCTCTGGAACAATGGATTCGTCTCTTACTCCGACGTGCGTCAAGGTTACATCGACGGTTTCCGGATCGCGGGAGACTCCGTTCCTTTAGGAGAATGGGCCAAGCCTGCCGGAGGCCGGATTGACTTAGGTGCATCGATTGGTTCAAGGAATGCTCGCTATCGCGGGTTGTATCGATATGAATCGAATGCCGTATTCGCGTATGAGCTGGATGGCGAGTTGTTCCTGGATTCACTTGAGGGCGACAACGACCAGGTCCGACGAATCGTTGCCCCGGCGGCGACACACCCGATGGCCCACGTTCTCCGTGGGGGGCCCGCTCAGTGGCCGCAAGAGATCCTGACACCGATCGAGAACGGGCAGGGAAGCGGGTACGTGGTGGACCGTGTCGCACTGCCGACCGACAACCCTTGGAAGACCCCCTTAGCCTGTGGTGGTCACGCTTTCCTTAGCGACGGCAGGGGAGTGGTCGTCACGATGCAAGGGGATGTATGGCTCGTCAGTGGTTTGGATTCCAATATCGCCTCTTGGAAACGCATTGCGGCAGGGATGCATCATCTGCTGGGAGTCGTCGTCCACGAAGATGTTATCTATACCTTAGGGCGCAATCAAATCACGCGGCTTCATGATTTGAATGGGGACGAAGAAATTGATTTTTACGAATGCTTCTCCAATGCCTTTGTGACCTCCCCCTCCGGCCATGATTATCTGTGCGGACTCGAAAGGGATTCCGATGGGTACTTCTACTTCGGTTCGGGTAATCAAGGGCTCGTGCGAATTTCCCCGGACGGAAGCCAAGC
>JALOQW010000261.1 GCA_025459275.1 Pirellula sp. | reverse complement strand
GACATCCATCCTGCCATCACCATTCGCGTCACGCGCTAGGATCTCTGTTCCCACGCCTGATTCGCTGTCGATGACGTTAGGGATGAAACGCATCCCACCATCGACGGCGATCGGTTTGAACCAAACCAACAACGGAGGATCATTCTCACCGGGGTCATGGCCATTGTGCGCCCAGAAGCGTTTTCCCGTAACGATGTCCAGTTTCCCGTCCCCATCCATGTCCGCGATGTCGATGGCATGCAACTGCGAAACGGCTAAGCCTGTCGGCGACGTCTCGGGCTTGTCGGTCATGATGTCTTGCCGAGTCCATGTGAACTCTCCGTCGCTCTTCGACTTCTTGTAGATGACGAGCCCGTAGCCGTGAGCAGCAAGGGAGGTCACGACCTCCGTTTTTCCGTCCCCATCCAAGTCCACGGCATACATCTGGGCACCGCCCGGTCCTGAGAATTCAAACTCATGAAACTTCCATGAGGTTCCTTGAACTTCGGACGAGTCGCCTGGATTCTCCCACCATCCATTCTTGGCCATCATGTCCATGCGTCCGTCATCGTTCACGTCACCGATCCCGAGTCCATGCGTGAAGCGCTCGTAAGGCCCGGGTTCACTCACCGCGCGAAACGTCCATGGCTTGGTGGGCTCGGAAGGGATCTCCGCATACCCATAGCGTCCACCCGTGCTGCAAAGCAGTTCCGGTCGTCCATCTCCCGTCAAGTCCGCGAAGGAGGGGGATTCGTTATCAACAACGTCCATCACCAGGAATCGCTCCCAAGGTCCCTTGCGAGCCCCTTGTTTTCCTGGGTTTCGATACCAATGAGCTGCTGCGCCCGGAAAGCCGATGGCCAGCACGTCTTGATCACCATCTTGATCGACATCCGCATCGAAGACGAAGAAAAACTCCGAGTAGCCATTGATGTTGTATGGGTTCGAAGGATGGAGCGGAGTTGACTCCCGAAAATCAGGACCGAAGAACAGCATGTATCCGGCTGCAACGTCCATGTGTCCGTCTTGATCAAAGTCCGCTAGCGTGCCACCTTCGCCGAAGAACAGTCGGTTTATCTTGGTCGATGTCCACTGCACATCGTTCGCGGGATCCACCGCATGGACAGGTTTGGTGTGCCCTACGGTCAGAATCGACGCGACAAGCAGGAATACGAACGGCCGATCCCAGTGAGGAATAGGAAACATGAGCAGGCTCCGAGGGAGGGATGGGAGAGGATCGAACTTGCAAGCGGAAGTGCGCGAGCCCTCCGGTTATACGGTTCGCCCGACGTCGACGGAACGGGCAAAGCCGACGAAGTCACCGGACGGCTCGCGCCGTACCGCTTTGAAAAAGATCCTTATTCTAAGTGGCTGATATCAACAAACCTTTCTTTCAGGGATTGATACAGTCTTTGATACACAGGGAACGCGGCCCCATATCGTTTTTGTGCGACTTTGTTGGGAGGCAACTTGTCGACGACCGAGATGGTGGCTTTGCAGGCCTCTTCGATGTTCTTGTAGGCACCATCCCCGACGGCAGCCAGCAATGCAACTCCGAACGCGGGCCCTTGTTCTGCGTTGATCGTGCAAACGCTTTTGGCAAAGACATCGGCCAAAATCTGTTTCCAGAGCGTGCTCTTGGCACCGCCGCCGCTCAAACGTATTTCTTTGATCGGCACACCAAGCCCGTCGATGATAGCCAAGCTTTCTCGGAGCGAGAAAGCGACCCCTTCCATCACCGAGCGCGCCATGTGACCACGGCCATGTTTGTTCGTGAGACCGATGAAGCAACCTCGTGCATGAGGGTCCGCATGTGGCGTTCGTTCACCTGCAAGGTAAGGGAGATAGAACAGTCCTTCGGAACCAGGGGGCACGGCCGCGGCTTCTTGATTGAGAATTTCGTATGGATCTGCCCCTTTCTTCTTGGCCAGTTCGATACAGAGTTGGGTCGCGAACCACTGCAACGATCCCGCTGCCGAGAGAGTCACACCCATCATGTGCCATTTGCCGTGAACGGCGTGGCAGAACGTGTGGAGTCGGCCTGCGGCGTCGTATTGTGGCGTATCGCTATGGCAGAAGACCACGCCCGAGGTGCCGAGGCTGGCGGTCAACACACCTTGCCTGACAATCCCGTTCCCAACGGCACCGGCAGCGCAATCTCCGGCTCCGGCCACGACCTTGCAGTCGGGGGAGAGTCCTAACTCCGATGCGACCTCGGGGAGAAGAGTGCCAGTGACTTCTTCCGACTCATAGACGCGCGCCAGGATCGACGGATCGACATCCAGCTTGCCAAGAAGTTCCGTCGACCAGCGTCGGTGGCATACATCCAGGAGCAGCATACCACTGGCGTCGCTGACATCGGTCGCCAATTCGCCCGTTAATCGTCGGCGAATGTCGTCTTTGGGAAGGAGCAAGTGTTTGAGGGCTGCGTAGTTTTTTGGCTCTTTATTCCTCAACCAAAGGAGCTTGGGTGCCGTAAACCCTGTCAGTGCAGGGTTCGCAACCATGCGGATCAGCGCCTCGCGTCCTCCTGCTCGTTGGGTAATCTCATCACATTCGGCGCTTGTGCGTTGATCGTTCCAGAGCAACGCAGGCCGGATGACTTTTCCTTTGGCATTGAGGAACACCGAACCGTGCATTTGTCCCGACAAGCCGATAGCTTTAACGTCCCCCGGCTTAAGCTTGGACTTCTTCATAACAGTTCGGATCGTCGACTTGGTTGCTTGCCACCAGTCTTCTGGATCCTGTTCCGTCCAAAGCGGCTTGGGGGTAGCCAACGGATACGTAGCCGTTGCTTCAGCGATAGGGTTGCCTGCTTCATCGATCAGCAAGCTTTTCGTGCCCGAGGTTCCGATATCGATTCCGAGATAGTGCGCCATGCTGTTGCCAGAGAGGGAAAATGCGAGTGAAATACCTCGTCCGTATCATAACTTGTGTTCCTCGTGCCGAGAATAGAACGCGGAAAATCCCATGATTCGCTTCATCAAGGAAACTGCAGTGGCTTCGTATGTACTGGTGCTTGCCGTGATGAGTCTCCTCATCAGCGGCTGTTCTCCGGAGCCAACGTCCATGTCCTCCACGGCGCCTGGTGCGGCAGCGCGTTTGAGTCATGGTAACGCCCCTCCTTTGAAAATCGCGTTGGTCGAGGCCGATTTGTTGCAGTCGGAATTGGCGCTACGATGGCAAGCATTTTCAGACCAGGAATTGCAGATCCAGAGTATGACTCGCCAGGATTTTGCGAAGCAAGACGTAACGACTCTCGATATTGTCATCTATCCAGCGAATCTCATGGGGACTCTCATTTCGAGAGAATGGATCGCACCCGTGCCTAATCAGGTTCGAGAGCGCATCGGCGGCTGGGATATGCAGACTTCGACCGATGGAAATGAATCGAATCCTTCCAATCTCTGGCCGGCAAGGTGGCGGTCGTTGAGCACATTTGGTGGCAAGGCTATGGCTGTTCCCTTGGGTGCTCCAAGCTTGATCGCCATAACCCGATCTCTTGACGGCACGCCACTCATCAAGCTTCACGAGCGCATTGCCAGTAATCAACTGTCAGGGGAAAGTTCGACTTTGTTATGGGAGGAATTTTTGTCTAGTGCCGAGAAGACTCGCGAGGCGACGCAAGCAGCGAGAGAAGCAGAGCTCGTACATCAATTGGATCAAGTCAGCGAAGAAGCCAAGCGGCACCTCGTGTCCCGATACTTATGGTTGGTCTCTTCAAGCGAGTCTCGATATCGAGGCTTGTTCGACATGTACAAGATTCTTTCCCGTTGGAGTCAGCCGGAGTTTCTTCGGGCCGCATTGCAATTGAGACGTTTGGGGGTATTGCAACCGTCGACCATTCTGGCAAGTCCGACGGATGCTTGGGAGGCTGTGGCTTCGGGCGATGCAGTTTTCGGTCTCGGATGGCCTCGCACGGACCGAGAACAACGATTGGCTGAGAAAGAGAGTGATCGCTGGACCCTCATCCCGATTGTGTGGAACGACGGCTCGGGATTGATGGCATCCATGGGACGTCGGACTCGGCAATCAGCAAACGCATCCCAGTTCCTGATTTGGCTTGCATCGGATGAGCAGCGATCTGCGCTGCAGCTCAAGAGTTCCGAAATTGAGTTGCTCGAGATCGACAACGACCAAAATCGCGTTCGTGAAGATTACCGAGACTACCAAACGCTACAGCGATTGGAGTCGGGCAACGTCACCATGGAGTTGACACCTCGGTTTTTGGAATCGGACCAGTTTTTGAGTCTGATCGGCGATGCCTTGATCGATATTCTCAAGGATCCGAAGGTTGCCCAATCCCGATTGGCACAATGCAGACGAGATTGCGACAGTCTCATCGACCAGGTAGGCCGGGAGAGACTGCGGGCCAGTCTTGAGGCTGCGAGCGGTTATGCCAAATAGTCCGGCTCGAACAGGCTGAATTCTTCAGTTCTTCGCATTGTGGCCCCAGCCGCCTGGGCTAGTATAAATGCAGAAGAAACATTGCAGATTTCCTTTAACGGTGTGCACATGATGTATTGGCTTCGAGCGATCGCGACAGCCATTGGTAACGGGATTATGGCTCCAGTACGGGCCGCCATGGAATTGTTCGGTTGGATCGGCCACACCGCGGGGCCATCCGGATACCAAGATGAGGAAGAAGAGCAGCGGCCCCTATGGTTGCGAGTACTCCTCTACCCTCTGAATCTCGTGGTTGGGATCTGTACCCTGTTTGGCCAAATTGTTGCCTACCCCTTTCAAGGTTGGTTTCAGGACCCAGTAAGGCGCCGGAAGCTTCTGTGCGGTCTGCCGGCCTTGGCATTATTCTTTGTGTTCCTGGGCTTCCTCGTTCAACAGACTACCTCTTCCGGATCGGCGCAGGCTCTCTATACGAAAGCTTTCGACGAAGCAGCGAAGGAGAACGAGTTCGCAACGGCGCGATTGCTCGCGAATCAATTGGTACGCAACGGCGTTCGCTCCGAACCGGAGGTGGCATTCAAGTACTGCAAGCTTCTCGCCTCAGACAATGACTTGGAACGTGCCAATGCGATGATTGAGACGCTCGCACCCAACGATGCGCCGGGTTATCCACCCGCGCACGGCCAACGAGCGGTCGCTTATGCAGGTCTTGTTGTACGAGGTGCCGGCCCTCAGTACTTGGAGCCGTTGTTGTGGCACCTGAACCATACCAATGACCGCAGAGATGAAAAGATCGCTCTCGCATGGGCGACTTACTATCGATTCACTCAACAAGCTCGGCCTTACCTCAATTCAATGCAGATTGCGGCCGAAGCCAATCCCGAACATTGGTTCTCCATCGCGAATGAATTGGTTGCGGGCAGAGACATCAACAATGCCAAGCAAGCACTGAAGAATGCTCAAGATGCCTACCGACGACAGTTGGGTGCGAATCCATTGTCCATTCCATCGCGACTTGGGTTGATCCAGGCACTCATTCGCCTTCAGCAATTCGATGACGCTCGCAAAACCATTCAAACGGGAATGGAGTTTCATCCGGACAACCGGGACTTCCAGCGTGCCATGGGAGGACTGGAGTGGGCGAGTTACCTTGCAATGCTGGATGGCCAACGCACCGATGAAGAGTTGCTTTCCCAACTCAAACTGGTCACCACGTACCCAGATCAGCAATCATTGGCATTTGATCAAATGGTGAATCTCTATGGGAAGACTAACCGACCGGAGAGCAAACAGGAAATACGGCAGATTCTTGAAGCGAATGCGGCTGCAGCACCGGACAACGCCATCTTGCAATTAGCCCTGAGCACCCTCGCCATCTTGGATTCACGAACGGATGACGCGATTGCGTTGCTGGAAAAGACGTTGGAGCTGGACCCGAAGATCCATTTGGCCAAGAACAACCTGGCATGGCTTCTAGCTGAACGCGACCCGGAGCAATTGGATCGCCCACTTCAACTGGCCGAAGAAGCCGTTGCCGCCTTTCCCTCGAAGCCCAACTATCTTGACACGTTGGGGAAGATCTTGTTTCAGAAACGAGATTACCAACGTGCTATCACGGAGTTAGAGCGCGCCCTACCAGGCATGCCAGAACCGGACAAGCCAGCCATTCGAGAACGGCTGGCCGAAGCACATGAAGCTCTTGGCAATACAAGTCTTGCAGAGACGTATCGCGCCAAGAATCAAGAAAAGAACTAGTAGCGTTTATCTTGCGGGCTCTTTGTTGGGATCAATCGGCGGGGCGTCCGGGGTCGTATTCGGCTCCGACAGATCGGCTGGTTCAATCGTCGAAGGGGCGGTTGCTTCGTTTGGAAGTAGTGCAGCAGGAGCCGCGGTCGTAGAAAGTGCTGGTACCGATGATGGCAACGCACCCAAGTCACCGGTACCAGGTGAGTATGCCCGAGGCGCGCGCGATGCTGCTTGCCCAGGGATCGAGGGTTGCCCAGGGAGTATAGGTTGGCCCGGGAAGGTATTGATCGGCACCGGCACATAACCGGGAGGAGTAGTATACTGACCAGGAGGCAAAAGTAGCGGGCTACCTGCAGCAGGAATCATCACGTTGCTTGGCTCATAGCCCCAACCCATTCCGTCCACGTTGTTGATCAACTGCTGCACGCGATCCGCGATGATTTTCTCCTTGAGCGATTCCCGCTTCGCGTGCGTGGTCCGCAGCTCTTTCACTCGCTCTTCCAACTCC
>JALOQW010000540.1 GCA_025459275.1 Pirellula sp. | reverse complement strand
TGTTGCAGATCGGTTAATAGAGCAGAGATGGCTTGATCGCACTCGCCTGCAAGTTTCCTATGGCCATCGAAGATATGATCGTGATTATCCCAAGGTTGCCCTGCCCCGTGCCAAAGCTGGACGACGCGAACCCCTCGTTCAATCAATCGTCGGGCAATCAACATTTGACGAGCTTGAACGCCTGGCCCGTACATATCCAGAATACTTTTGGGTTCTCTCGAGATATCGAACACATCCATGGCCTCTTCCTGCATGCGATAGGCAAGCTCCATCGATTGGATTCGCGCTTCCAACATCGGATCCTGAGGCCGTGTTCTGGAGTGTTCTTCGTTCAACTTTTGAATCAGGTCCAATTCACGTCGCTGCGCGGAGCGACCGAGCTTGCGATTAACGACATACTCGACCAATCGATCGACGGTTTCATGCCTTGTATCGATGTAGGTGCCTTGATAGATACCGGGCAAGAAACCGGCCTGCCAATTTTGCGACTCTTGAATCGGATACCCGCCTGGGCACATCGCAAGGAAGGCCGGGAGGTTCTGATTCTCGGTACCTAGTCCGTAGGTCAACCAGGAACCGACACTGGGTCGAACGAGCCGCGATTCTCCAGTGTTCATCAACAACAATGAGGGCTCGTGATTGGGAACATCTGCGTACATGGACCGGATGACACACAGCTTGTCGGCGTGTGCGGAGGCGGTCTTGTCGAAGAGTTCGCTTACTTCCAATCCCGATTGCCCATACTTCTGAAACTTGAAGATCGACGGATAAACATTGCCGGTGGGACGCTCTGTCCGCGGAGCACCACCCGCGATGTCTTGCCCAGCATATTTTTCCATGGCGGGTTTGGGATCCCAGGTATCCACATGCGACGGGCCGCCGTTCGCAAAAATATGGATCAGGTGCTTGGCTTTCGCGGGAAAGTGCGGCTGCTTGGGGAGCAGTGGATTGGGAGTGGATTCCCCTGCGTTCAGATCGCTTATGAGACCTGGCAAAGCCAATGCCCCCAAGCCCATGCCACAACGGTGCAACATGTCTCGGCGTGTCCAACGCATCGAATGATTAGGGTCGTTTGATGGCTGCATAGGATTACTAATCGATGAAACAGAATTCGTTGGTCAAGAGCAACGCTTGAGCCGCTTGTTCCCAAGGAGTCAACGGACGAGGTTGCATGGAGCTGAAATGGCGTTCGCTGTTCGCACGTACCTGTCGTTCATCGTTCGATACAATACGAACCTTCCATTCGAAGCTATCGTGACTGATGTCGCCAAAACTGTCGGTGACAAAATCAAGCGTATCCCCCGGTTGAAGCAAAACATCATCAATGCGGGTTTCCTGTTCACCCTGCTTTACCGTCCACTCGCCGATCTTCTCGTTCCCTCGGACAACGATCGTTCCACGCACGCCGTTCCCTTGATCGCTCGGGTGTTTCAGATGCCCGCGAACGCGGACGCGGCATTCGTCGAACGCCGTCCAGCGACGGACGACGGTTTGGTCGAGCCGAGCCCCTGGATGTCCGCCAACGGCTGTTAAAGATGCCCAGTCAAGCTCCGTATCCGGCAAATCGTCGCGCAAGCCTTGCCAACGGTTGGCATGAAATCGGGGGAACAGTCTGAAGTTCTCGACGGCACCGGATTCGGGATGAAAGGTCGCTGTGCCATACGTCCATTGGTTCTCGGGCGCTTGCGGTAGCGTCTGGTCATTGGCGTCGATCAACTCGAGCAACATGCTCTTTTCTTGCTCTGAGCAGGGTCTGGCAAGAATCTGATCAAACAAGTATTCGACTCCCGCCTCACGCCCTCTCTGGCTCGCTTGAGAGGCGATATCGGGCAACATACTCATCAAAAGCTCGCTGTTGAACAGAACCAGTCCTTGTTGAGGAACGGTCGTTTGAGGGCGTTGTGGAACATGCACATCCGGGGAGGCGAAATGACAACGCTCTTGCCACCCACCGTCCGATCCAGTTGACCGGTTGCGAGCAACAGAGCATCGCGTAGCGATTCGAAGTCCATCCGTTTGCGATTGGCGCGCCAAAAGAGTCGATTTTCGGGATCGATCGCATACGCATCCTCTCGATGATCGCTGCGCTGGCGATACGTCTTTAACAAAACGATGCGCCGAACTAATTGCTTGATACTCCACCCCTTCTGAACAAACTCCCATGCCAACGAATCTAGAACATACGGGTGCACCGGAGGTTCCGTGCGAAGACCGAAGTCACTGGGAGAATCGACGAGGTGGGTTCCGTAGAGCCAACCCCAGACTCGGTTGACCCATATTCGGGCAGTCAACGGATTTTGGGTGGAAGTAATGGCATCGACCATTTCGACTCGGCCGCTCCCGGTCTTCATGTCGATGGGCTGTGAACGATTGAGAAACGCGATGAATCGGCGAGGGACTTCCGGTCCTGGATTCCCAGGGCTGCCTCGCAGCAGGATTCGCGTTGGGCCCTGTTCGGGCTTATCCACCAAACGCATGGGGGATGGATCGCCTCCGGGTTCGTCGCTCCCCATCAGCACGGCAGCCAGTGAATAGTAGTCCGCCATACTTACGGGGTCGAATTTGTGATCATGACAGCGAGCGCAACTGGCGGTGATCCCCAACACACCGCGCGTAATGACATCGATACGATCGTCGACGATGTCATGTTTGTTGTTCAGGAATCGTCGGCCCAGCGTCAACATCCCCATCGCATCCAGGTTTCCATTGGCGTTCTCGGGGTCCAGCCGATCGCCAACCAGCTGGTAGCGCAGGAACTGGTCGTACGGCAAATCACTTTGGAAGGACCGGATCAGCCAATCGCGATAGCGATACGCGTGCGCGTATTCGCGATCTTCTTGGAAGACGTATCCTTTGTTGTCGGCATATCGGACCAAGTCCATCCAGCGCCGTGCCATCCTCTCGCCGAAGTGGGGAGAATTCAACAGTTGGTCCACGAGTTCCGTGTACCAATCGGACGATGGATTGTTTACCACTTGATCGATCTCTTCGCGGGTTGGAGGAAAACCCAGCAAGTCATAGTACAGTCGCCGAACCAACGTTCTTCGATCGGCTTCGGGCGAAGCAACCAGGCTACGCTCCGACAACTTCATCGCTACGGCTCGATCAATGGGATCCCAGGTTGCGGCGGCTGGATCTGTCGATGGCGAATCGGTCTCGGGAAGAGTGGGTTCCGCGAGAGGCTGATAAGCCCAGTGTTTGGCAGCCAAGGTCATGAAATCCACGCGCTCGGGGGTGCCAGAACCTTCGGGCTCAGGGCGCGGATCGATGGCCCCTTGAGCGATCCAGCGACGAAAGTCCTCGATTTGTTCCTGGGGAAGTTTGCCGTCAGGGGGCATCTGCAACGCTGAGTCATGGTATTCCAAAGCCTTGAGCAACAGACTCTGGTCACTCGCCCCCGGAACGATGGCGGCTCCCATGGTTCCTCCTCGGCGCCATCCCCCCGGGCTATCCAGCCGAAGCTGGCCACCGAGATCGGACGCGTTTGCGCTGTGGCATTCGTAGCATCGTTCAACGAGCACCGGACGAATTTTGCTTTCGAAAAAGTCGATTTCCGGATCCTGGCTCGTCCCGTCGGCAGCCAGAAAAGTCCACACAACCCAAAGCAAGCAACCGTGGATGGGCCGAAACTTTGACCATTGCGAGCTGAACAAGCCTTGGATCAACAGGGCACCTATCGGATTCAGGGGGGATTGGGGAAGGTAGCCGTTATCGGCCAGTCGAAACGACACCGCTATTGTACCTGGACGACAGCCTCACGTAAAACGCGTTGCTTTCCAGGGAAAGGGACTTCGCGAGCCCAACTTTCGCTGGCCGGGGCTCACTGTTAACGCAACGGCGCGAGCCGTCCGGTGCCGCGATACGAAGTGAGCAGGATGCTGGCGCGATGCGCGGCAAGTAATCGGGGATCTTGTACTCGCTCGAAGCGTGCGTTGAATGACGGACCGGAGGGCTTGCGCCCATACCGCTTGCACTGGCGTGCAACCAATCTTAGCGGAACGGCGCGAGCCGTCCGGTGCC
>JALOQW010000260.1 GCA_025459275.1 Pirellula sp. | reverse complement strand
GAATTCCCTGCCGGTAACATTGCGTTCCTTCACCGCAAGACGCTGATCAGCGTTTGTCGATAGATTGCTTCCACCTCGGCGCAGTTGCCCACGCTGACGCCATCGCGCATCGCAGACGCAGTGCCGGCTGCAACGCCCCAGCGTGCCACGTCCCGGAGCGGCAGCCCCTGCTGCAAGGCACAGACGACGCCGGCCAGCAGATTGTCGCCAGCGCCGGTTGGGTTGCTGACTTGCACGATCGGCGGTTTTGCCCACACGGCTTCGTCCGCCGTGGCTAGCGCCAGCCCTTTCGCCCCCATCGACAGCGCCACCATTTCGATGCCTTTGCTTAGAAAGTAGCCGGCTGCGATCAGCGCGTCGTGTGGCGAGTCGATCCGTTGGCCGGTGATCTCCTGCGCTTCGGCGACGTTGGGCTTAACGAGCGCTGGCCGGGCCGCACAGCCCAGTCGCAACGGCTCGCCGCTGGTGTCCAGAAATGCTCGGGCGCCGCAACCTTGCACAAGGTCGATCACTTCGGCGTAGAAGCTGGCAGGCAGGCCGGGTGGCAGGCTACCGGCAAGCACCCAGAGATCCCCAGGCTGCACACGTTGGCGGATGCGCTGCATGAGTTCATCGTGATTCGCTTTGGCGGTAAAGCTGCGTGCGATGACGGCGTCCAATCGACTGTCTTGATTATCACCGTCAAACGTTGCACCTTCGGCGATCCATGTTTTCACCAGGGTGATCTGCGCTTCGCTCAAAGGCGGTCTGCCTCCTGCAGGCATGCGCTGACCTTCGGTGCCGAGTAGTTTTTTGACGAGAAGGCTATCATCACTTTGCCCTGGTTCGATAATCGGGCCCGAGTCTCCTCCTTGAAGTAGATCTTTGAATGTGTTGAGCCGAAGCCCGCCTCGAACATTGTTCGCTTCGTAATGGCATCCGTTGCAGTTTGCTACCAGCAACGGAGCGATGTCGCTCGAAAAACTGACCGTTTCTTTTCCTGTGCTGGCCTTGACGTCCATCGGCTTTGGAGCAGGTGCCGTTTCGACGACTCCGGCGGCTACGGTCTTCAGCGGCAGCTTTGAGTTCTCGATGTCGTATTTGGCCCCCTGTTCGACCCACTTCCGAATTAAGGCTACTTTCTCTACGGGAACACGGTTGCCACTTGGAGGCATTTGTCCTGACTCGATCACCGAAACGAGCGGGCTGCTGACGGGATCGCCCGGAAAGAGGACGACACCCGCCTTGGAGCCTTTCATCAATTGCTCATACGTTCCCATCGTGAACTCTCCACTGGCTTTGTCCACGTGGCATCGACCGCAGTGCTCGACCAGTATGGGAGCGACCTGTTTGGAGAAGAGCACGGCATCCCCTTGGGATGGAGAGCCCTCGTCGGGCATCCCCTCTTTCTTGGCTTTGGATGCGGCCTTGATCTTCTCTTGAATGTCTTTCCATTCAGGCAGAGCAGGAAACTCAGCCCCATAAACTGCCAATGCATCAGCTGCAGAACGCAATTGTCGGTGAACGCGTTCCCATTCGGATAGTTCCTTTCGATCGCTTTCGAGAATCAAGGCTTCGATCGCCTTCATGCACGCGTCGATACGAGCCGAACTGGTATCGAAATCCTCCGCCTTGAACTCTTGGCCGGCGAGCTTGATCTGTTCCTTCATCTCTACGAGCGATGTAGGGGCAACGATGGCGACGGGCTCTTGACCGACGGCCTCATGGCTCACAACGAGACTGACCCCAGCGCTCGCCACGAGACCGACAAGGGAAAAAAGGACCATTCCCATCACGGGGCGACATTGTCTCACGGGGCGACATTGTCTCACGGGGCGGCATTGTCTCAAGGGGCGGCATCGTCTCGTGGGGAAACATCGTCCATCGTTACGCAACCCGTGTCGTGTCTATTGCCATCTATTGTCTTTAACGCCTGGATGGGTGGAAAGTGCCCTCGACGAGCCAATTTGGCGAAAGATTTCTCAGATCTTTCCTGACACTTTACAACTTTTGACGCCCAAGGAGTGCGTCAGCGAGGATTTCCTTGTTGGTGAATTCAAGGACGCTTCCACTCGTGACCCCTCGCGCCAGGCGGGTCAGACGGATCGGAAACTCGGCCAGTCGATTGGACAGGAAAAGGGCTGTCCCGTCCCCTTCGACATTGGGGTTGGTGGCCATGATCACTTCAGAAAAGTTTCCGGTTCGAACGCGGTCGATCAATGGTTCGATGGTCAATTGGTCGGGGCCGATGCCGTCCAGAGGCGCGATTCGCCCCAGCAGCACGTGATAAAGCCCTCGGTAGACTGCCGCTTGTTCCAACGCCATCAGATCGCGAGGTTGCTCGACGATGCATAGCATGGCGTGGTCCCGCTTTGGGTCCTGGCAAATCGAACAGTAATCCCCCTCGGCCAGGTTAAAGCAGACCGAACAGTACCGAACGTTCTCTCGCACGCGGCGGATGGCATCCGCAAGGGCCAGGGCCTCGGACGTGTGGACACGCAACAAATGATACGCCAGCCGTTCCGCCGTTTTTTTCCCAATACCTGGCAAGCGACCGAGTTGATCGATGAGTTCCGTGACGGATTGTGAGATCTCTGGCATGTGTTGCGGTGTCGCTCCTTACGACTCGAAGGGGTGACTGTTAACATACCAAAGACGATGGTTTCTGGCATGTTGTGCCCCAGCCCCCTCATGGAACCTTTGCTGAAATGTCCGTTCTGCTCCAAATTCGAAATGCCCACAAACGCTACGGCGATCAAATCCTGCTCGATGGTGCGGAATGCACTTTGACCGCGGACACCAAGGTGGGATTCATCGGTCGCAACGGAGCCGGTAAATCGACCCTACTTCGATGCATTCTCGGAGATGACGAACTCGATTCCGGCGAAATCATCCGTCACCCGAAACTGAACATTGGTTATCTTCGCCAACACGATCCCTTCCTCCCCGGCGAATCGGCGCTTGAGTTCTTGATGCGAGATAGCGGACAACCCGATTGGAAGTGCGGCGAAGTTGCCGGGGAGTTCGAAATCAAAGGAAATTACCTCACCTGTCCCCTCCAGGCACTGTCCGGAGGATGGCAAACGCGAGTCAAGTTATCCGCCCTCTTGCTGCACGAGCCCAATCTGCTCCTGCTCGACGAACCCACCAACTTTTTGGACTTGAGAACGCAGATCTTGCTGGAGCACTTTCTCAAGTCGTTCCACGAAGCCTGCTTGATCGTGTCGCACGATCGCGCGTTTCTGAACGCAACCTGCGACTACACGCTGGATCTGTCGATGGGTGAATTGACCCTCTTTCCTGGCAAGGTCGACGCGTTTCTTGAGTACCAGAAGGAACTCAACGAGCACGATCAGCGTGTGAACGCCACCATCGCAGCCAAGCGCAAGCAGCTTCAAGAATTCATCGATAAGAACCGTGCCCGTGCCAGTACGGCCACACGCGCCAAATCCAAAAGCAAAATGCTTGATCGATTGGAGCTGAAAGAGCTCGCCAACGAGCAAGCTCGAGCTGTCATTCGCGCTCCTCAAGTCGATCGTCGCCAAGGTCCCGCGGTTCGATGCCGAGATCTCGCCATCGGATACGGCGATCGCATCGTTGCCAAAGACATCACGCTCGAAATCGATCATGGCATGCGAGCCGCCATCGTGGGGGATAACGGTCAAGGAAAAACGACCCTCCTTCGTACCCTCGTGCAGTCGCTCGAGCCTCTGCAGGGGGAAGTCAAATGGGGATATGGCATTGAGATCGGTACCTATGCTCAACACGTCTATTCCAGCCTGCCAGAAAACAAAACGGTCTTGGAGTATCTGGAATATGAAGCCATCCCGGGAACGAAAAGCCAAACCATCCTCGACGTCGCAGGCGCGATGCTCTTTCGCGGATCGGCGGTCAACAAACGCATTCCCGTTCTGAGCGGTGGAGAACGGGCACGATTGTGCATGGCAGCCATCCTTCTCGGCAAAGCCAACGTGCTCATTCTCGACGAGCCAGGCAACCACTTGGATGTCGAGACGGTCGAAGCCCTCGCCGATGCGTTGATCGCTTACGAAGGAACCGTGATCTTCACGTCTCACGATCGGCATTTTTTGAAGCGGGTTGCCTCGGCGTTCATCGAAGTCCGAGACGGAGCCGTCACCCACTATCGCGGGGACTACGACGCTTATCTCTACATGGTCCAGAAAGAAATCGACGACGAGGAATCGCGACGGCATGCGGCCAAGCCATCCAGTTCCGGGAAAACGAATCAGAAGACGCCAACACCCAAGACTACTTCCTCATTGTTGGATGAGCGACAGTTACGCAAACAGATTGGCCAGCTTGAAAAACAGATCGCCAGACTCGATGCTCAGAAGAAAACGACTCATGAACGATGGATGCAAGCCACCGACCCTTCCGAGTCGATGCGATTGCACGAGGAACTGACCAAGATCCAAGAGGAGCTGAGCGAGGCGGAGACTCGATGGACGGAACTGCAAGAGCAAATCGAGTCTGCTTGAGGAATCATCGGCGTGCCATCTGAACCCTCAGAAAAGAAAACCGTTCGCTTGTCTCTCGAAACGCTCGAGGATTGTCGGAACTTCGCGAAGAGATTGGCGGGTCGCATTCAATCGCATGGAACGTCGATTCTACCTCTCGCGATCGGTTTGACAGGCACCCTCGGTGCGGGCAAGACGCAGTGGACCACTTTTTTCTCGCATGCGTTGGGGGCTCCATCGGAATCCACTTCCAGCCCCACCTACGTCCTCATTCACCGCTACGATTCAGAGCCTGTGATCTACCACGTCGATGCCTACCGAGTGCAAGATGAAGACGAGTTTCTAGAACTTGGAATCGAAGAGCTGTTTGAATCCAATGGCATCACCATCGTCGAATGGGCCGACCGCTTCCCGAATCTTATGCCCGATGGAACATTATGGATCCGTTTCGAACTGGATGAATTCGATCCCCAACGACGCTGGGTCTCGCTCGATGGGGCCAAGCTCCCCATGCTTACGGCTGGGTGGTTATAATGCACGCTTCGCGGCTCATGGCTTGCGATGAATACCTCTCCTTCCCCCCTCGAGGACTCTCCCCTATGAAATCCTGGAAGCTTTGCCTTCTGCTTGCATCGATCTGCGGTGTGCAGGCCCTTGCGATCGAGCCTGATCAACAAGCCGCGAAACCGGTCCGGATGGGCGCTGGCATCATGACTTTTGATACCGTTCCAGGTTGGGGGCTGCGACCGGACGGTTCGTCCGCAATCGGCCCAACGCATGGTTCGGTCGTAATCGACAAAGCAGGGAACATCTACACCAGCGCCGATGCGGGGGTGTTTGTCTTTTCGCCCGAAGGCAAAGTCATTCACAGCTATCTCGGGGAAAACTATTCCCGGATCCATGACATGGAAATCCGTGATGAGGATGGAATCGAGTATATCTACGGTGCTCGAAACGCGAATGCGGAAGGAATCAAGTTCCGGGCATCGAGTGGCGAAATTGTCTTGCGACTCAAATACCCAGAGGAGTCCGGCCTGCAACTCAAGCAGTTCAACCCGACCGCGATCACTGTCGCTCCCAACGGAGAAATCTTCCTGTCGAACGGATACGCCAGCAATCACATCTTCCGTTATGACAATAACGGGAAGTACCTCAGCCACTTCGGAACGATGGGGAATGGCCTGAAGGAATTCAATACGGCGCACGGCATGACACTCGATACGCGGTACGATCCGCCTCGACTGCTCATTTGCGACCGCAACCATCAACCTAAAGGACGTTTGGTCCACTACAGTCTCGACGGCGAGTTTATTGAAGAAGTGATTACCGGCCTGGGCATGCCAACCTCCGTTGCGATCCAAGGGGACTACGTCTCGGTGCCCGACCTCCACGGACGTGTGGTGATTCTCGATAAAACCAATACGATCATGGCAGTGCTCGGACACAATCCAGACCCGGCCAAAGGCGGCAACTACAATATCCCCCAAGATCAGTGGGTCGAAGGTGTCTTCAGCGGCACACACGGCTCGTACTGGGACAAAGACGGAAACCTCTATGTCCAAGACTGGAATGTTTCCGGGCGTATCATGAAGTTGGTTCGAGTCAAAGGAATCCTGCAATGAGTCGACTGAGAGAATGGTTGTTCCTGTTGAGCTTCGCGCATGTCGCATGTCTATCGACTGAGTCCTTCGCCGAAGACCGCTCGGATTGGACCTCCTGGCGTGGCCCGAACAGTCATGGTTCCGTGGATCAAGGCGCGTTTCCCAATCGAATCGATGCGGCGGACTTTGCTTGGAAGACCGAACTGCCAGGTAAGGGATGCTCGACTCCGATCGTACTCCATGGCAAGATCTACTTGACCGCCGCCGCTGATGGAAAGGACTCGGTCCTCTGCTTCGATGCCGACGGCAAACGCCAATGGGCCAGCACGTTTGGTTCGGAGGACCCCGGCAAACACCGAAACGGTTCCGGGAGCAATGCATCTCCGGTTACCGACGGTACCAGTGTGTTTGTCTACTTCAAGAGTGGAACGTTCGCAGCCCTTGGTCTCGATGGCTCCGTCCGCTGGCAACACGACATCGTTAAGATGTACGGCAAGGAAAACCTCTTTTGGGACCATGGCACCTCGCCAGTCTTAACCGACAAATCGGTTATCTTGGCACGGATGCATCAAGGAGAGTCGTGGTTGGCTGCTTTTGATAAGAACACAGGCGAATTGCAGTGGAAAGTAGCGCGTAATTACGAGGTCCCCACCGAATGCGATCATGGCTACGCAACACCCGTAGTGATCCAGCATCAAGGGAAGGAATCGATCCTCGTTTGGGGAGCCGAACACATCACGATCCACGATGCCAGCAACGGCGAAGTGACATGGTCTTGCGGCAACTTCAATCCGGACCGAAACAAGCTGTGGCCTTCCATCGCTACCCCGATCGTCACCAAAGACCGAGTGGTGATTGCATACGGTCGCAACGATCGTGGCATCCCGCGCTTGTATGGCATCAGCCTTGCGGGCACAGGTGACACAACGGCAACAAACCATGTATGGAAGCGAGAAGATGTCGGTACCTTTGTTCCAACCCCCGTATTGCACCGGGGCGAAATGATCTTGGTTCGTGACCAAGGGGAAGTGGAAAGTGTTTCGCCGGAATCAGGCAAAACGCAGTGGAAGGGAAGCTTTCCCAAGAATCGCGCCAACTTCTATGCGTCACCTTTGGTAGCTGGCGATAAACTCTATGCAGCCCGCGAGGATGGCGCGGTCTTCGTGGCCCGCATCGGAAACGGCGAGTTCGAAGTTTTGTCGGAAACCGAAATGGGGGAACCTGTCATCGGCTCTCCCGTCCCATTCGGCAATCGGATTCTCATTCGAGGCGAGAATCATCTCTATTGCTTTGGTGAATAAATGTAGCCATCCATCCCAACCGATGCGAAACTCAATTTAGGACTCGATGCTGCGTTGAGGGAGAAAGCCCCGATCCCAGGATTGGCATGGATCTGCATCGATTTGTGGCATAAGAGCCGACCGAGTCTTCCGGTGCATCGACTTGTTCTGACTGCTCGTTCGTGACCGTGCTCGACCATCGTCAGTATAGCGGGCCACCGAACCTGTTACCACCAAGGGAGTGAGCGGACCGCACCCCTCAACCCCAGCCCTTCTCCCCTGCGTCAGGGGAGAAGGGTGCCGAAGGCGGGATGAGGGGTCTCGCGCTGCGTGAAGTAGACGAAGTTGCGGCAACGCAATGAACAGCGCGTGACGCGGACATACGAGCAAGGATGTGCATTGGGCCAGAACGTTGGACATCACCGAGGACGCGCGAAAGACGCAACCACGGCCAAACCGCTCGGCTCGCGTCCGTCGGTGCATGTCATTGTTCCCGGCTCTTTTCCGTTGCGACAGGACATGGCCCAACGTATCGGGAAAAGGCTATGACATATGGATCGTCGACGACCAGTTGTGTGATGGAATTGTACGGGATTGAATACGGGGCATCAAACCATCGTCCTGCAGAGTCAAAGAAAACAAAATCAATTGACGAGCCATTCAACGCGACGATACGCCCGATGTGAAAGCCGAATTCGTCAGAATCAGCGCAGTTTTCGCACTCGATCTTGACGTTCACGCTTTTCTCATAAATAGATTTAAGCGCCGTTCGCAAGCTGTCGGTAGCAAACCACGGAGCCGTTTGGGCAATGCCAGCGTGGCCTTCGACTGCGATCATTTGAGTCCACGGCTCGTTGATGACAAGTTCAGTGACGATCGATGATGGCATCGCAACATAACCGGCCGGCAAAAATCCATCAAATTCCCTCACGACAATCAGCTGAGAGTTTCGCGACAGAAGGTAGCCGCGGATCTGCCCCTCTATTATTCGTTTGACATCAATGATGTGTGGCGAACGTACCGTCATGCAATGTGGTTTGTCATCAGTCGACGAACGATGGCGATCAGCCAGCCCGAGCAAGAGACTCAACGAAAGTCAAAAACGGTTGATCGAGGGCTTGGCTGCATCGTTTTGTTCGTCGATAATTGTAGCGGTCCAAGTTTCCAGAAGCAATCAAGTAGGTACAAGCATGCCGACAA
>JALOQW010000259.1 GCA_025459275.1 Pirellula sp. | reverse complement strand
CCGTTTTCGAGTTCCCACCCAAACACATCCATTGCTGGAAGCGATGATGACCACGCCCAAAGAATCTGCGAGGTCTATGTGACTCCTCCCATAAACCGCAACGCAACCATCGGCTTGTTCTCATTGGTCTGCTTGGTCATCGGGAACATGATCGGATCGGGAGTCTACATCTCAAGTTCCTACGCGCTCGGGGCGCTCGGCGATGCCCGATTGGTCTTGTTCGCATGGCTGATCGGAGGATTGCACGCCCTGTGTGGCGCGATCGCCTATGCGGCGCTGGCGCGACGAGTCCGACTCTCGGGAGGTGAATACGCGTTTCTCTCACGATTCGTGCATCCGGCCGTTGGGCTGATGGCGGGTTGGATTTCTTTGACCGCTGGCTTTGCTGCACCGGTGGCTGCGGCTGCACTCATCATGGGGGAGTATATCATGGGTGTTTCGTCGCCAACGCTAGAATCACGAATGATCGCTGCAGGCTGGATCGTCGCGTGCGGCGCTTTTCATTGCATCCACCTTCGGACCGGATCGTGGGTCAACAACGGGATCGTGGCCCTCAAGTTGATTGGCTTCTTGATCTTTGCAGCCGCCTGCCTGTGGTTTCTGACGCGGGTCGACATGGCTTCATCCGAAATATCCGCCTGGAGTGCTTCTCAAACGGAAGGCAATCTACTAAACAAATTGATGCACCCGAGTATTTGGATGGTCATCATTGTGCAGCTGTTCTTCATCTCATTATCGTACACGGGTTTCAATGCCAGTATCTACATCGCTGATGAAGTAGGCAGCTCAAACGGAGCGTCGGTCGGAGACTCGGAGCCTGCGAGCGTTGTGTGGCAGTCGATGATTCTGGCATGCGCGCTGGTTACCATGATCTACCTTGGATTGAACGCGTTGTTCTTAGCTTGCAGCACTTCGGAGGGGATCATCTCCGGAGGTGATTACTTTGTCTCGGATGTAGCCTATCGAGTGGGTGGTGATTGGCTGCGTTGGGTGATGCGAGCCACGATCGTTCTCTCATCGGCAACCAGTGTCCTTGCGATGATGGCGACCGGTCCTCGAGTGATGGCGCAGATGGCACGGGATGGTTGGTTGCCAGCCGCCCTTTCACCGTCCCAGGATACGCCTCGCATGGCCATTGTGCTGCAGGGGATTGCCAGTGCTGCGATCGTTTGGTTGGCAACTGTCAAGGAGTTGATCGACTACTTGGGATTGACGTTGACGGCGTGTGGTGCCCTGGCGACCAGCACTCTTTGGATCGCCTATCGCGAAATGAACCGGATACGGCCCGTCCGATGGTGGGAGCATGCTGCGTTGCTGCTGTACATCGCCGGGGCCATTGTCTTGCTTTTCGCGGCGGTACAGATCCGCCCCACTCAGTTTTGGCTGGGAGTGGCCACGTTTGCCATCGGTGGGGCGCTCTATGCCTTCTCGAGGCGGAGACGGTAAACTAACCATCATGAACGACGAAGAGTACTACTTAAGCCAAATTCCCAAACCTCTCCCAACTCGATTGGGTGCGTCGAAGGTGTCTTCGTTGCTCCAACGGGTCATCCAACAAAAGGGATATGCTGCCGTTCAATCTGCCAATGAATTGCTCGATGTTTGGAACGAGGCTGTGGGAAAAGACCTCATTGGACAAACTCGGGTTGGTAAAGTTTCTCGCGGTGCGTTGCAGGTGTTCGTGCCCAATCAGGTCATCCGAACGGAAGTCGAGTTTCGCAAGGGAACGATCCTTCGGGTATTGCAATCACGATTGCCGGAGTACCAGATCCAACGGCTGACGATCCGAGTGGATCGATGATGGGTCCGATATCGTGACACAGCGATGACGCTCAAAACTTTCGCATTGACCATTGCCTACGACGGAACGCGGTACGCAGGTTGGCAGATTCAACCCAACGGGTTAGCTGTCCAACAAGTTGTTTCTGATGCGGTCGCCAAGGTTGTCGGGCATCCCGTACGACTGATGGGGAGCGGCAGGACCGATTCGGGTGTTCATGCTGTAGGGCAAGTCGCATCGTTCTCTACCGAAGCTTGGGAGCCCGCTGCCTATCGTTTGGCCCAGGCTATCAATGGACTTCTTCCACGCGACATCTCGGTGTTGAGTGGTCGTCGGGTAGTCAACAGCTTCGACCCCATCCGCAATGCCGTCAGCAAACGATATCGATATACCTTGCGAGTATCTCGGGTTCCAGACCCGATCTATCATCGGAATCATTGGTGGATTACGAAGCCGCTCGACATGGAAGCGATGCGGGCTGGAGCCGACCAATTGATTGGAACCCACGACTTCGTATCGTTTCAGACCTTGGGATCGAAAAGAAAATCAACGACTCGAACCCTTCGCGCTTTAGATATCTTTGAGATACCTGCGTTGAAGGGGAAGGAAATCATCTTTGAATTAGAAGCCGATGGTTTTCTTTACAACATGGCCCGTAACATCGTTGGCGCCTTGGTTGCAGTAGGCAGAAGGCGGTTCTCTCCACAATGGATCAGTGAGACTCTTGCGGCCTACGAACGAAGTTCTGAGAGTCAAACGGCACCTGCGAGAGGGCTGTGCCTTCTTCGTGTCGATTATCCGAAAAGTGTCTTTCTCGATGAATCGGAACGGGATTAGTCAGACCATGGACTGCATGTCCTGGGCAACGACTTGAACTTGGACGTCCATTCTTTGGAATGCGTTGCTGGGGCCCGTCCAGCTTCCTGCGATCGGGGCCGCTTTTTCTTGAGCTCGAGCGACCGCGACAGAGATATGCTCTACACCAGCGCGTTTGTTGTTCGTCGGATCGAAACCTTGCCACCCGGCACCAGGCACATAGATCTCCGTCCAAGCGTGTGTTGAACCGTGTTGCCCTTCCGACATTTGGATATAACCTGTCACGAAGCGTGCTGCGAACCCCAGATGCCGCGCAGCTTCCATCATCAAAACAGCAAAGTCGCGACACGAGCCGGATCGGCGGCTGATCGTTTCATGCGGCAGCTGCACTCCTGGGTCCCAGCGTTCTTCATAAGCGTTCGATTCGAAGATGTGCGTGTTGAGGCGTTGCAGGAGTTCCCAAGTATCGATCAATTGACCGGGTTGGTAGAGCTCGCGAGTCCATTCGTAGAGAGCGGGTCCATCGTACGGATAACTCGGTAGTCGAAACGGCACCAGCTCGACTTGCTCGTCCGGCGGATACTGGAACGGATAGGAGACCGCTTGCGGGTCAATCAAGCATTCGACCATAGGCTCATCGCGAAGCAAAACGTCTATTTCCGCATAAAACTTCAGCCTCTCAGCCGCTTGAAGGAACGTGGCGATGCCGACCGAGTTCCCCTCGATGTCACGAAGCCATCGCAGAGACGCTTCCGGTTCGATTTTGACGCGAGCCCCGAGGATCCGCAAATCATGCCCTTCTCGCGGCCGCATCAGGAGTCGGTGTGGGCCAAAGGTCACGGGTTCGGAGTAGTGGTACTCGGTATTGTGGATGATTCGGATCTGCTTCATGGGATGGGGCGATTTGCGGATGGGAAGTCCTCGGAAAGCACGAAGAACCAAGTTTGGCACGGGGATTCGATCCCGTAAATCTGTAGAAGCCGCCCCTTTTTTGATTCCGAGCGGGTTTTCCCAGGTGTTTGCGAGGCTTTTGGGGTTGTTGAATCGCCGCCCTTTCCCATAATTTCCCGCACTTTCCAAAATTTTTGGTCCGCATCCCCAATCAATGTTGCTTGGCAAGCTGACGGACCACGCAGTTGTTGACCGTCCCAGCTGACGCATTAAGCCTTGGGCGTTCCATACTGCACCAACCCCTTCACCAATCGCGGAAACCAACGCGGTTCAGGAGCAGCATTGCATGGCACGGTATACCGGTCCTAAAGCACGCGTCAATCGACGCTTCGGCGCCCTACTCTACGAAAGCGCTGGTTGTGTTCGCGCTTACGAAAAGCGAAGCGAAAACCCGCCAGGGATGCACCCTCGCAGCCGTCGCTCCAGCAACTACGGCACCGCGTTGGCTGAAAAGCAAAAGATCAAGTACTACTACGGCTTGGGTGAGCGCCAGCTGCGTCGCTACTTCGACGATGCCGTTCGCAAGAAGGGGAACACGGGGGAAACGCTCCTCTTGATGTGCGAACGTCGATTGGACAACGTCGTACGTCGAATTGGGTTGGCCAAGACCCGACCACAAGCTCGCCAAGGAATCGTTCACGGCCACTTCAAGGTCAACGGAGTAAAGGTCACCAGCCCATCGTTTATGTTGCGACCTGGTGATGTGATCGAAGTTCGAAGCAATGAAGCCATCCGCAACTTGTATCGTGGTATCATTGCCAACAATGCCCCAACACCGTTGGATTGGGTAGCCCTCGACACCGAAGGACTCAAGGCAACAATGCTCGGACAACCTGGCCCAACCGATATCTCGTTGCCGGTGAACGCCAACATCGTCGTTGAATTCCTGTCTCGATAATTTGATTATGCACGTACCAGTTGTGGTCTTGGGCGGCGGTCCTGGTGGATACGCCGCCGCTTTTTTGGCGGCCGATGAAGGGCTCGATGTCGCAATCGTCGAAGCAGAACCCAAACTGGGAGGCACCTGCTTGCAGCGAGGTTGCATTCCCTCGAAAGCTCTACTGCACGTTGCCAAAGTGATCGAGGAAGCTCACGAACTGACCGAAGGTTGGGGCGTGGAGTTCTCGGCTCCCAAAGTCGACATCAACAAAGTACGTTCACGCAAAGAAAAGGTCATCGAGACCCTGACCGGCGGTTTGATGCAGCTCGCGAAACGCCGAAACGTCAAAGTGATTCGCGCTCGTGGATCTTTCGAGAATTCCACGACACTTCTCTTGGAAGGGAACGACGCCAGTATCCCGGAAGGTGGCAAGCTGACCTTCGATTACTGCATCCTGGCAACAGGTAGCGTGCCCGCCATGCCGCCAAGTTTTCAAGTTGGCTCCTCGCGCGTCATGGACTCGACCGGAGCACTTGATCTGGCGGATGTTCCTGAAAAGCTCCTGGTCATCGGCGGTGGATACATCGGTTTGGAGATGGGAACCGTCTACGCCCATCTTGGTTCCAAGGTCAGTGTGGTCGAATGGACCGATGGACTGCTGCCTGGTGCTGACCGTGACTTGGTAGCCCCACTCCACAAACGACTCAAGACCTTGTTCGATAACCGAATCTATCTCAACACTAAAGTTGGTTCGGTGGCGGAGATCAACCAGCAAGTCGAAGTCACCTTCGAGGGACCTGGCAAATTTGGGCACGAGCGATTCGATAGGGTATTGGTCAGCGTCGGACGTCGTCCTGCCAGCCGCGGCATCGGACTCGAGAACACCTTGGTTCAAGTCAATGAACGAGGGTTTGCCGTTTGCGATAAACAGCAGCGAACTGCGGATCCCCATATCCTTGCCATTGGAGATATCGCTGGCGAACCGATGTTGGCTCACAAGGCCAGTCATGAAGCCAAGGTCGCCATCGAAGTCGTTCTCGGTCGCAACGTCACGTTTGATAAGCAAGCCATCCCGGCCGTTGTCTTCACCGATCCTGAGATCGCATGGGCTGGGCTCACTGAAGAGCGAGCCAAACGGGAAAACATACCTCATGAGGTCGTCACTTATCCATGGGCTGCCAGCGGTCGCGCTCAGGCCCTCGGCTTGAAGGACGGACTGACCAAATGGCTGGTCGATCCAGCGACCAACCGCGTGCTGGGTTGCGGTATCGTAGGATCGGGAGCTGGGGAGTTGATTGCGGAAGCGGTCCTGGCGATTGAGATGGGTTGCGAAGTTCGCGACATCACCGAATCGATCCACCCCCATCCAACTTTGAGTGAAACCTTGATGAACGCTGGTGAAGTCTTTTTCGGAACGGCGACCGAGATCTACAAGCCCAAGCGACACACACCAGCGCAATAGCCCCGATTTCGTTCCATGAAGGTCGGGGAAGTTGTTGAACCTCCCCGCGATCCAAGGATCTTGAACCAGATCCATCGTGCCTAACCCGAGCCCCCATCTCGATTATTGCGAGCAAACCAATGCGTGGGTGGCACGCACTGACTGGGTGGTGCCCACTGACTGGTGCGCACTGACTTGTGGCTCGACGCTCCGCCGTCGAGTCCTCCCGCAGCAACAAGATCCCCAAACGGCAGATAGCAGCATTAGCCCGTTACCCTCGCTTTGCGTGCCACCCACCCAACTCCGATGTTTCGCCTTTACGCATTAGCTAGCCAAACCGGATGCGTTCGACGGGCACAGAGCCCGCCTTTGCTTGCGGAACGAATCTCCAGCAGATTCCGGGAGGCCAGCAGATTTTTATGAGGACAGATCGGCAATCTGTGGGATTCCCTGAATATGCCGGAATTCTGGTTCAGGCATTCAATGGATATCGAGGTGCAGTGTGTTCAGGCACAATGCGTGCTGGCACAATGCGTGCCACCCACCCAGCCTGTACGTAACCTGAAGCAAGTCACGCCGTTCTCCCGCCGTTACGCGTGATAACCGAGGGCGATACTCCGCGATTTCTAAGCGATTCGAGGCCTCGGGCGCCATGATCGCAACAGCTTTGTCATGCTACCAACGCGTATGCCGCCAGCCGTCGCCCCCCAAATGGGAAGCGGACAGCATTTCCATGTGGTTCGACTACGCCAAGTGCTGAATAGGATATGTAGATCACAAAGAAAATGAGACACCGCTGATCCGGTGCGTGA
>JALOQW010000258.1 GCA_025459275.1 Pirellula sp. | reverse complement strand
ACTTCCAAGGAGATTTCATCCACTTGCTTCCAGCGCGCGGACCAGCCTGACCGTCCGCTCGCTCCAGTTCCGGCTTGTAATCCAGCATGTCGACATGAGACGGCCCACCTTTCATGTTGAGAAAGATGACTCGCTTGGCCTTGCCAAAGCGACGCGCATCCCCATCATTCGCGCGACCCTGCTTTCCAATCAGCGCAGTCAATGCGAGCCAGCCAAAACCACATGCGGACTGCTGTAGCCAGGTTCGGCGAGGAGAACGGAATGATGTTTGCATGGATGATGATCCTCAATCAAGATATCGATACTCTGCTGTTGCCAGCAAACCGCGAACAACACTGACCCAACCCGCATCACTCGCGTCAGAGCTCTTCCATAACGCTGTGGCCCATTGCAGTTCCTCTTCAGCAGGCGTTCGGGCAAGAAGATGTTCGAAAAGCAAATGGACGCGTTCATTGAAATGCTCTGAGCCTCGACCAGGGATTCGCTGAGTGATCCATTTCGCGATCGAAGCGGCATGCCCTGCAACCTGGGGACTGTTGAGCAAGTACAGAGATTGCGAAGGAACATTCGTGGCTTCGCGCATTCCCTGAACAAAGCTGCCGTCAGGCAGATCGAACAGATCGAGAACTTCCGGGGCCATCGAACGGGGTAATGGAAGATATACCGACCGGCAGACATCGTCCGGCAGAACCTCCCCTTTCGCGCGCTTGCGTCCAATTCCCAGGTTGATCTTGTTGCTGTACTGCTTGGCCATGGTCGTCGCCAAGACCCTTTCACGACTCAACCGTCCTGCGTGTTCCAGCATTGCGTCGCGAATCTCTTCCGCCTGCAGCCTGCGCCGCTTGCCTCGCCAAAAGGAGTGGTTCTCGGGATCCCGAGAGAATGCCCGCGTCCAGGTTTCCGAGCCCCTCGACTCCATGCTCGAAAGTTGATAGGTGCGGCTCGTGGCGATCTTTCGGATCAACTGCTTCATGTCCCATCCACTCTGTTGAAACTCGATGGACAATTGATCGAGCAGCTCGGGGTGGCTTGGCTCGGATCCTGTGGTTCCAAAATTGTCAACGCTTTCAACGATTCCTCGCCCCATCATCCATGCCCACACTCGATTGACGGCAACCCGAGGGGTCAGAGGGTTATCAAGGTCCACCATCCACTGAGCGAGCTCCAGTCGACCGCTGGTATGAGGTGGAATCGAAAAGCGATTCTCATTACCGCAAAATCCAGGAACACTTCGAGGAACACGGGCACCAGGCATCCCGATTTCTCCTCGAGCAAAAAACGGACTATCGCCAATCGAGGAAAAATTAGGACGACGGTTACTGTTGTTGGTGCGATTCTTGTTTTGGTTTTTTCCCGAGGATTTCGCTTCGGACTGGGTCACAAATGGCTTGTCGATAACACCCATCGCCAACGGCTTTGGTTCTCCGTCGGGACCAACGCAGCTCAATTGAAACTCAAGATCGGTCAATTGTGCTGTGAGCTTCCTCAGTTCCTGCTGTTTGTTCCGGTCGATCCCTTGGCCGCCTGTCGCGCCTTTGCGTTGGGCTTTCAGCTCATCGTCCAATGCGGTTCGCCGTTGACGAATCTCTTCAATCTGCTGACGCTTCTCCGCAATTTGATCGTCCGACCATGGGAGGGGCAGCATGGCCAGCCCGGACGCCTGAGGCAACTCGATCCCGGATGCTCCATTGCGCGAGTTGTTGCCACCAGATACACCAAATCGTGTATCCGTAGACAACAAGATCCCTGCGACGGCCGTGTAATCGCTTTGGGTGATCGGATCAAACTTGTGGTCATGGCAGCGAGCACATGCGAACGTCGTTGCCATTGTGGCTTGGAATAAGGTATCGATCTGCTCATCGGCTTGATCCACAGCGAATTGGATCGGATTCTGTTCGTTGATATTGCGTGATCCGACTGCCAAGAAGCCGGTCGCAATCAGGTTTGCTGCACGTTCCGCGTCGTTCGTAGTAGGCAATAGATCTCCAGCGATCTGCGCCATGAGGAATCGGTCGAATGGCATATTCTCGGTCATGGCATCGATGACCCAATCTCGATAACGCCACGCTTGGTTGTACGGGACGTTGACTTCTCTTCCTGTCGACTCTCCATACCGGGCCACATCCAACCAATGCCTACCCCAATGGGGGCCAAAGTCGTCACTCTCAAGAAGTTGATCGACAACCATCTCGATGGCTTCTTTGCGGGAGTGGGTAGACAGTAGAGTTTCAAACTGCAGAACGTCTTCAACGCTTGGGGGAAGGCCCGTGATATCGAAGGTCAGTCGTCGAATCAGAGCGTTAGGATCTGCATCCTGATTCGGTTCGATCTGCATCTCAGAGTGCTTGGCCTCAATCCAGCGATCGATATCGTTCCATGCCCATTCACTACCTTTTGGCACCGATGGTTGCATCAAGGGTTGATATGCCCACCAATCCGATCCTGCTTGAGTCCGGACCTCTTCAGGTTGCAGATGAGCAGGCTCCTCTCGAGGATCTGGGGCTCCCGAGCGAATCCATTGTTTGAGGATTTTGATTTCACCCTCTGTGAGCTTCCCACCCGAGTCTTTCGGGGGCATTTGCAGGTCTGGATCCCGATAATCGACCGCTCGGACAATCATGCTCGATTCGGGCTCACCCGGGACCAAAACCGACCCGCCTGATCCACCCCGTAGCATGGCCTCGCGGGTGTCGAGTCTCAACCCGCCTTCTGCCAGATTCGCTTCGAGCGAGTGGCAGCTATAGCACCTCTCGATCAGGAGGGGACGCACCTTCGACTCAAAAAAGCGGATCTCCGCAGGGGTCGGTTTCTTGTCGGCCGGTTCAATCCCACGCACCGATGGGGCAACGCATGCAACCATTCCGAAAACGAGCAAGAGGACCGATGGCCAACGGCGTTTGGATCTCATTTCCTATCCCTGAACCCGGTACGAGTGATCTGGCGGATAGGGGTAGGCTAACACGCGAAACCCGAAGGAGTTTCGAAGCCATCCAGAAAAAATCTGGAACGCCCCATCTTCTCATGGGCCCCATCTTCTCAAGTGGGGGCGGATCGCAATCCACAAATCGGATCCTTACTGAGCCGATCGGAAGAGTGAGACAGGGGTGAACACGCCGTCATTCTCGTCGGCGATCGTTTTGAGGGTCAGGTACCCGAATTCGCTGTGCAGCAGAACCGTGTGGATCGGAATGAGGACTTTGGAATTGCCATCCTCATCTTGCTTCCGGTTGTAGGTCCTCAAGTCGTAGAGCGTGTTGTCTCGAATTTCTCCATCCGACAACAGAAATATGGCGTCCGGTTCCAATCGCAGAGCGATTCCGATGGCCGTCGCAGGTCGTGTGCTATCTCCATGCTTGATGGACGCCACCCAGCGATTCAATCGACTGACGTTTTCCGACGTCGGGTTGAGAAACTTTCCCTTAGGAGGAAGCAAGTTGAACATTGGATGTGCACTAACGTCAAAACCGATCACGAAGAACTCTTGATCCGGAGACAGGCTGCGAATGGCGCGACTCAATTCCACACGGAGAGCTTCCCATCTCGGACCGATCATGGAGGTGGAGCTGTCGATCACGTAAACAAATCGATTCCCCGAAGCGCGTGCTCCGAAAAAGGATGCTCCGTAGCCGTTGGGCGATCTTTCCGACGAGCCACCGCCACCCCCTTCCGCATCCTCGCCGAATCCTCCCATCATCAAGGCGACGCTTGTTTCGGCAAAGACATCACTTTCCATGGCCTGGCTAGCTGATGACTGGGCGGAGACGAGCTCGACTTTGACGCTCGGCGAAACGTCGCGCGTTCTTGCGGTGATCACTTCCTGCTGTGGATCGAGCTCTGTCTTTGTCGAAGCCGCCGCTGCGATTTCCAGGCTCGGTACTTCGAGTTCCTTGTCGCCGTCGAGTTGCGTTCCCGTCAGGCTGATTCCATGAACGCCAGACCCGGAATTCGATATGACGATCCAGGACAAGATTGCGATCACAGCACCATGCGTGAGGAGACTGACCGTCGTCGCAAGCAAAGAACTGGCTCCTCGACGATCCCAACGCTTCGTACCTAATGGTCTCATCGTGGGCCACCTTTCTGGGGCCTTGGCACAAAGCGGTAGGTGCCGTCGTTTTCGTCGGCCAGTCGTTTCATTTCGGGAGCGAACTCTTCTCGAAAAAAGTGAACGACATGAATCGGGACTTTGATTTCCCCCATCGAGAGAAAGTCGTCCGAACGGTTGAGCTCGCGGATCTTTGTCGTCCAGTTATCCACCTTGGTGTCTCCGTCGAACAGGACAAAGATTCCGTCAGGTTGCATCGCAATCGCTTCACGCAGGGCTTCGATCGGGGCTCGGCCGTCTTTTTGAATCGCGGCGCGTCCGATCCATTGTACTGCGCGTTGCAAGTTTTCCGCATCGGCTTGCAACATATAACGTTCCGGATCTTTGCCTGGAAACTGGATGGGCAAAATCTCTTTGGCGAAGAAAAAAACGTGAAATCGTTGCTTGGGTTGGAGTGCTCCGAGCGACTTGAGAATCTCGGTTTTGGCGTGATCAAACGCTCCATCTTTGGCCATACTGGGTGAACAATCGACCACAAAGATGAAGCTGTTCCCAGCGGCCTTCGAACCGAAAAATTCCGCTCCCTCAGTGAATCTTGCTCCCGTTCCGAGCGCATGCATCGCACCCAGCGTCGATCCAGCCAGCGTTGCTTCAGCGGACGTTGGCCCCGCAAACGACGTCTCCATCGCCGCGATTTTCGGAGTATCGATCGGTAGATGGTCCATTTCCGCAAGAGGCGCGGGTTCCTCGGAGAGTTCCGCCATTGGCGTGTCGACATGCAACGGTTCCGTGGACGTTTCGAAGAGAACTTCCTCGGAATCGGTCGGCCCCGCCGTTATCGACAGTGCCGGATTCTTTTGAGCTGCGGCAACGACCCACCAACCTAACCCCAACAGTAGGAGAACATGCACTAAAAGACTGACAACCAGATGAAGGGGGACACGTTGCCGCTTCCCAAGGTCCGTCGGAACTCGGTCGGCAGAAGCTCTCACCGCCACATGCAAGGAATCTAGCTCGTTCGTCGACTCGTCGCCTGCATCTGCAAACCAATCTTTGGCTCGCTCGCGAGCCGATTCCAGCATCAATTGCCAAGGCTCGGATGGGGAAGGGCTCGACGCTTCAAGGGGGGCTGGCTCGAGAGAGGCTGACTCGATGGGAGCCCTGTGATCGTGGAGATCCTGTGAAGACGCCACCACTGGCAGGTTTGGATCCGTGACATTGCTGGTTCCAGGATCGATGCGAGTTCTTCGAGCATCAAGCCAGCGTTTGAGCGGCTCCTCGTTTCCAGCCTCCGCATCCGCAATCGCCTCCATCAGTTCGGAGCATGCCGCGCGGTAGCGAGCTGCCTCCTCTTCGAACTGCAACGACTGAAGAGCCAATCGGGCGCGTTCGAGCAAGGCAGGTTCAGACACGGCATTACGAAGGGTCGGAGAATCACTCGGCATAACGAATCCCGTCTTCCCAATTGTCTAACATGCGACGCACGGTAGCAAGCATGGCACTCACCGGCCCGTGGATGTCCCTCAAACGCGGGGCGTGCTACGGACTTCGCGATGCTTTCTGAACGCGATCCTTCAACTGTGTTAGCCATCCTGTGTCGCTGCCTGAGGTCGCCGACAAGCCTTCGAACCAATCAACGAGACTCTGAATCTCGGAGTCTTCTACTGCGTGGTGAATGCGGGCGATGACCGCGTCTGCGATGCTTTCGATGACTTTTCTTTCTAGAGATGGCGGGTCCTTGGCCTGTTCCGCGTGTTCCATGAGCTCGGGAACACAACCGTAGAGTTCGTGAAACGCCACGTCTTGAACCAATGGCCAAAAAACCGCCGCCAGTGTCGGGTGATCGAAGGACCATTTGCCCCAGAAGTTTTTTCCATCAGCATTGGTTTGCCGCAGAGTCTCGACCAAGATTTGAGCGGCATGGTTTTCGCTGCGCCAACCACTGACCGTTGCCACATGCCACGTCACCTGTTGGGGAAGTGTCCGAAGGTGTTTCAGCACTTCGCCGTGTGCAACCGAAGATGAATTTCCTAGTTGGGTTGAGGTCAGTCGAACCCCCGTCCCTGGAATGCGGGAATACGCAAACTCACGCGCCTGAAACGTGTTGGGACAAAACTCCGTGCCGCGGATCGAGGAAAAAGCCATCAGCATCCCGATTAGCAGCAAGAAACTCCCCGCCGCAATCAGTACCCACAGGCAGCCATATCCGCCGCCGATCTTTTTCTTGGGTGAGGGCATGTGGTCTTGGCTTTTCGGTACGATAGGATCGTGCTTAGAAGACCTGAATGATGTCGCATCCCATCGTCCGAGACAAGTCTTACGTATTGAATTGCATCCGACATGGCGAGCCCCAAACCACTTGAATCAGAAACCCCGACTCCCGAGAGCCTTCTCGAAGCCATTCTGTTTGCCTCGAAGGAGCCCATTTCTTACCGGCGATTGGCGATGGCCGCCGGGCTCCCTGACGCGACTGCAGCCCGGTCCTGCATCGCGACAATCAACCGCCTATTTGATGAAAATGGCCGAGCCTTTCGGATAGAAGAGGTCGCTGGCGGAGTGCAAATGCTTACTAGGAAAGAGTTTGCGACATGGGTTCGGCGTCGTCCTGAAGTCCCCTCCGAACAGCTTCTCAGTCCGGC
>JALOQW010000539.1 GCA_025459275.1 Pirellula sp. | reverse complement strand
TGGCTGCCAAGCTGGGAAGTCATGAAGACTCCATGGCCGTTGGGAAGAGCATTGAATTCGAAGGTCGATCATGGAAGATCAGCGGACGATTTTCCGCTGCCGGCGCAGCCTATGAATCCGAGATCTGGTGCAGACTTGCCGACTTTCAAACGGCTACGAAACGTCAGGACATCAGCTTGGTTGCACTGCTGCTCTCACCAAATGGCTCCGCTGGGGAAGTCGAATTGTTTTGCAAAGAACGGACCGACCTGGAGATTCGAGCAATACGCGAGACAGATTACTACAAGACATTGCAACAGCACTACAAGCCCGTCCGAATGTTAGCCTGGTTGGTTGTGTTGTTGGTGTCGGGGGCAGGAGTGTTTACCGGACTCAACATGATGTATGGTGCCGTGGCCGGGCGCGTTCGAGAGATCGCAACGCTCCAAGCGATCGGTTATCGTCGACGAGCCATCCTGGTCAGCTTGATTCAGGAAGGAGTCCTGATGTCCGCGACCGGATCGCTTTTCTCTGGATTCATTGCACTTACGTTGCTCAACGGCACGGCAGTGCGATTCACGATGGGCGCATTCACACTGCGCATTGACAGCGTCGCCATTCTCATCGGATGCGGCGCCGGTTTGTTGTTAGGGATCGTCGGCGCGTTGCCTCCATCCTTCAAAGCGCTACGAGCGGAAGTCGCCTCCAGCCTCAAAGCCATTTGATTCCCCTTTTTTACGATCGGAGTAGAAGTATGAAAGTCTTCAACATCTTGGTATTGGTTGCAATCGCCGTCAGTACATTGGGTTGCCAGTCGAAGGAAACGAGTCCACCCGTCGCACAAGGCAATCAAGCTGTTTCGGCGTATCTCGCAAACAATGAACCGGCGGGCGCGATTCCCGTTGGCGAAGCTCGCGACATGAGCAACGATGGCAAACAGATCACCCTGGTCGGTCGCATCGGTGGATCGAGCAAGCCGTTCGTCGATGGGCTCGCTGCATTTACAATTGTCGACCTGAAAGTGCCATACTGTGCCGAGGAGGAGGAGTGCCCAACTCCTTGGGATTACTGCTGTCAAACGGATGCTGTCAAACGCAACATTGCAACCGTCAAGATAGTGGATGAAGGAGGCAAACCTGTTGCAAAGAGCGCTCGCGATCTCTTGAAGGTCAATGAGCTTTCGACGGTCGTCGTCCAAGGCACTGCCAAACGTGACGAACAGGGAAATCTGACGATTGCTGCCAATCAAGTGTTTGTTCGGCCCGGTGAATGAGGAGTATGGATGAAGATATGGTGAAACCTTCCATGGATCTCAGCCAGCTCGCACTGGATCGAACGACAACCAAGAGTACGAGAAGCAAGTCACCGCTTCCGCACCGAAGGCGGTGGTTCTCTCGCTATGTGCTACCCTCCTCGCTCTTGATCGGGTTTATGGCGTTGGTCGTCGCCGCAGCAGGCAACCATTGGATGCCCGCCCGCCCTGTATCGGTCGTGCCGGTGATTGTGAAAAGAGCAGAGATGCAGCAGGCTGGTTCCACGCTCTTCCAGGCGCCCGGTTGGATCGAGCCGCGACCGATGGCCATCAGCGTAGCGGCCATGGCCCCAGGGGTGATTGAAGAGATGATGGTTGTGGCGGGACAGACGGTTTCCAAAGGCGAACCCATTGCGAGGCTTGTATCGGTCGACGCTGAATTGGCACTCCAGCAGGCAAAGAATGCGCTAGCGATTCGTCAGGGTGAACTCAATCGCGCTCAAGCCGAATTATCGGCAGCGCGCGTTCGTTTCGAGAATCCGGTGCATCTTCGAGTCCAGCTCGCGGATGCACAAAGCAACCTTAGCAAATCAAAAACCGAACTCGCCAAGTTACCGTATCTGATCGAGGTCGCCGAATCCAATTTAAGGTACTCGCAAACGAGTATGGAAGGGAAAAAGACAGCCAGAGGTTCCATTCCAGACACGATCATCGCCAAGGCAGAGAATGACTATGCCGTCGCGAGAGCAAACCTTAACGAGCTCGAGCAACAGCGTGAGGTCAGCGCGCTGCAAGCCGTCGTCGAGGCACTGGAGCATCAACTCCAGCTCTTAGTCGAAGAGACGCGCCAGTTGGGCGAAGCGGAGGCCAAGGTTCAATCCGCAGAAGCTTATCGCGATGAAGCCAAATTGCAGGTGCGGCAGGCCGAGCTCGCGTTGGAGCGCAGTACGGTGCGTGCTCCGATGGATGGTCGGATTTTGCGATTGGTCGCAGCCCCTGGCTCGCGAGTGATGGGGCTGGAAACAACCGCCGGCCAAAGCTCGAGTACGGTCGTCGAAATGTACGATCCCGAAAGCCTCCAGGTGAGGGCCGATGTCCGACTGGAAGATATCCCATTGGTGAATCCAGGCCAGCCCGTTGAAATCGAAACGGCTTCCTCGTCTCAAGTCATCCATGGACGAGTACTGCAAGTCACGAGTTCAGCCAACGTCCAAAAGAATACCTTGGAGGTCAAAGTCGAACTACTCGATGCACCGTCCACGGTAAGTCCTGAAATGCTCGTCACGGCAGCTTTTTTGGCATCACCCAACGAAGCTGACCAAAGCGCCTCAAGTGAAAGCGAGCAATTGTTCGTGCCCCGTCCGTTGATTCAATCCTCGGAAGCAGCTCCCTATGTTTGGATCGTCGAGGCGAACGCATTGGCTCGAAAGCGAGTCGTCGAGTTGGCTGGCAAGAATGGAGGGGAACTCGTCGCGATCAAGTCGGGACTTAAAGTCACGGACAAACTGATCACCTCAGGACTCGAAGGTCTGCGCGAAGGAATGAAAGTCGTCGTGTCCGGTGACGATCCCAACTTAGGAATCGAGTGAATCGATGGCACTTGTAGAGCTGCGAAATGTGAGCAAGAGTTTCCGCAAAGGGGATGAAACCATCACCCCTCTCGACCATATCAGCATGGATATCGAAGCGGGTGAATTCATCTCCTTGATGGGTCCGAGTGGTACAGGCAAGAGCACTCTTCTCAACCTGGTGAGTGGCATCGACCGCCCGGATACAGGTACGATCGTTGTCGACGGAACCGACGTAACCAAGCTGTCTCGAACGCAGCTTGCGGATTGGCGAGCAGCGAATCTTGGTTACATCTTTCAAAACCACAATCTGATTCCTGTGCTGACTGCGTATGAAAATGTCGAGTTGCCAACGCTTCTTCTGAAGCTGTCCGCCTCACAACGTCGCCAACGCGTCGAACTTGCCCTGGAAGCAGTCGGCCTTGCCGATCGAGCGAATCATTATCCTCGTCAGCTTTCGGGTGGGCAGGAGCAACGTGTGGGGATCGCGAGGGCGATCGTTGCTCATCCCAAGGTCGTCGTCGCGGATGAGCCAACGGGCAGTCTGGACGCAGAAACCAGCCAGCAGGTTCAAGTTCTGTTGCAGCGACTCAATCAAGAATTGAATATCACCATGTTGCTCGTCACACACGATCACGAAGTTGCGGGGATAGCAAGTCGGCAGTTGGTACTCGATCGCGGTAAGTTTTTGGAACACGACTCAGGAGTCATCCGATGATCGCCTACGTTTTGAAGGCGCTTTGGAGACACAGAACCCGATCGTTATTGACGGTTAGCGGTTCGGCCGTGGCTATGTTTGTCTTTTGCTTGGTAGGCTCCGTGCAGGAAGGCCTTCATCGATTGACGTCTGGTTCCGATGCCGATCGTCGCTTGATCGTTTTTCAGGAGAATCGATTCTGCCCAACGACCAGTCGATTGCCGCAAGACTATGCGTTAAAGATCCTTGAAATCGCAGGCGTACGCGATGTGATGCCGATTCAGGTTTGGACCAACAATTGCCGAGCAAGTTTGGACATCATCGTCTTCAACGGAGCAGATCCTGATCAGATTCAGAAGTCGCGACCGCTGAAATTGATCAGTGGCAGCTGGCAGCAATTCCAATCCCAGCGAGATGGGGCTATCGTTGGTCGGAATGTAGCCAAGCGCCGCGGTCTTAAGGTGGGTCAACCATTCTCGATTGGGGACTTGTCGGTCCGTGTTGTCGGGATCTTTGAATCGGCAGTCCCTTCCGAGGAGAACTTGATTTATACGAGTCTGGCGTTCTTGCAGTACACGCGTGGACTGGATGCAGCGGGTCTCGTAACCCAACATGAAG
>JALOQW010000257.1 GCA_025459275.1 Pirellula sp. | reverse complement strand
CCATATGGGGACCATGATCCTCACTGGTCAGCCACAGAATGTTGGGATGCTCACCTGCGAACGAGGGGGAGGAGAAGACAACCATGGAGAGACCCACGATGGCTTCGATCAGTAAGACCAGTGTCGACAGGCTTCTCGTGCGATGCATTTGAGGAGTACTCCAATCGATCTTCACCGGAAAGCCACACGCAGCAGCAAAAACTCCACTAGTGCTTTGCACTAGGCTCTCTGCTGCAGTCGCATTACGATCGATTGGATGTCCTCGAAGACCTGGTCCTCCGATTGGGCGCCATCAATCGACTCCAGCTTTCCTTGTTTCGAATAGTAATCGATCAAGGGTGATGTTTGCGTCCGAAAGACCTTCAGTCTTTCGCGGATCGTTTCATAGTTATCGTCCGCGCGCCCGTCGATCTGAGCACGCTTGAGCAACCGTTCGACCAAGATCTCTTCATCAACCTGCAAGTTCAAGGCAACGTCCAGAGGACGATGATGCTCCATCAAGTAATCGTCCAAGAGTTGGGCTTGAACGATGGTCCTTGGAAACCCGTCAAAGAGCGCCCCTGGTTTGCATTCGTCACTTTGAAGTTTCTGAGCGACGATCCGCATGACCAGGTGGTCAGGTGCCAGCTTGCCAGCATCGATGTACGAAGCCAGCCAACGCGAAAGAGCCGATTCCTCGCGCATCACAGCGCGCAGCATCTCGCCCGTCGACAGATGCGGAATTCGCAAAAGGTCAACAAGCCTGCGGCATTGCGTTCCCTTACCGGCGCCTGGAGGGCCGATGAACACAACCATCATGATGTCGGCCCTTTCGAAGGAGAGGTGGAACGAACCAACGAGCAACGAGCGATTGTGCTTACGACTCCAACAACCCCTTGTAGTTCCGCATCAGGAGATGGCTATCGATCTTCTGGATCAAGTCGAAGGCAACGCTCACCGCAATCAACAGGCCGGTGCCGCCGTAGAAGGCCGACACGCTGTAGGAAACGCCAAACTGTGCACTGATGATCGAGGGAACGATGGCGATGAAGGCCAGAAACGCGGCCCCCACATAGGTGATACGAACCATAACCTTTTCCAAGTAATCCGCAGTCCGTTTGCCCGGGCGATAGCCTGGAATGAACGCTCCAGAATCTTGGAGGTTCTGCGACATCTCTTTCGGGTTGAACATGATCGACGTCCAAAAGAAGCAGAAGAAGAAAATCAACAGCACATACAACAAGTTGTACATGAAGGACGAACCGCTGTTGAACATCGCTGCCATCTGCTGGCTGAATGACGAAACCATTCCCCAGAAGCCTTCACTTCCGGCGAACGAGGTTGCCATCGCTCCAAAAATCATCCCGGGGATCAACAAGAAGCTACTTGCAAAAATGATCGGCATCACACCTGCTTGATTGATCTTCAGTGGCAAGAACTGTTTGGTTCCACCGAATACGCGGCGACCGCGCACGTGCTTGGCACTCTGCATTTGGATTCGTCGCTGTGCCATCGTGATGAACACGACACCGAATACAACCGCGATGAAGAGCCCGGCCAACACCACCAGGACGTCTGGGCCGATGGTTGAACCGGCGTTGCCACTAAGAGACGTTGAAACGTTCTGGCGTAGGTCCCAAAGAGCCCGTGGCATTTGCGCCAGAATACCAGCCATGATCAACAGGGAGATACCGTTCCCGATACCGTATTCATCGATCTGCTCACCGAGCCACATGAGGAACAACGAACCTGCGGTCATGATGGCAACGGAGGTCAGCTGCCAACCTAAGGACAGGGTGCTACTGTTGCTGCCAAAGAACTGGGATGATACGGGACTGGGGTCGGTGGCATTGAGCGTGAAGCTGAGGTAAACCCAACTTTGGATCACGCACAGGAAAACGGTCAAGTAGCGGGTGTACTCGTTGATCTTCTTGCGGCCGGCTGCACCTTCCTTGCGCAAGTCCTCGATGGGCTTCCATACCGTGCCCAACAATTGAAAGATAATGGACGCAGAGATGTAGGGAGCGAGCCCGAGACCGAAGATCGTCAGACTTCTCAGGTCCGTCGCCGAGAAAACGGCGACCTTGTCCATAAAATTCTTGAACTCCCCTGAAACGGCCAGATCGGATGTCAGGACGGGAAGCCGTACGTGATATCCAATGCGATAGACCGCCAACAGGAACAGAGTCAGCAGGATTTTCTGGCGAAGCTCGGGAATGGAAAACACCACCCGCAATTTCTCAAACATATTGCGACTTTCCTGTCGTACGCAAAACGAAATGGACCATCCTCAAACGGAAATGGCCGATTGTGCCTTCCAAGCTCAATCGGCCATTTATTGTTCCTTAATATCTGCCGAATGCCTAGGCCTTTGCCTTCAATTCTGCGACTCGTTGTTTCGGAGTCCGTTTGGCAGCCACGACCTTCAGAGTTCCACCAGATGCTTCGATCTTTTGTTTGGCAGATTCACTGACCCGTGTTACGACAAAGTTAAGCTTCTTGGTCAGTTCGCCATCGCCCAGGATCTTCAGTTCATCGAAACGAACCTTGACCAGGCCTTTGTCACGAATGGCTGAAGGGGTAACTTCGTCGCCCGCATTGAATGCGGCATCGATCTGTCCCAAGTTGATCCCGACTACGGTCACCGCAAACTTGTTGTGGAAGCCACGCTTCGGGGTACGCATGTAGATCGGTGTATCGCCACCGTTGAACATGGGATGTCGACTGTATCCGCTGCGAGAGGTATGCCCCTTGCTGCCGCGGCCAGCGGTCTTCCCAGTCTTGCTACCCACCCCGCGTCCGATGCGTTTGCGGGATCGATTCTTGACGATACCGTCGTTGACTTCATCTAAGTTCATGACAGACTCACACCTCGTAAGCGTTCGACATCTTCGCGTGTTCTCAATTGAGCCAGTGCGTCAAATGTCGCCTTGATCAAAACGGTTGGATTGTTGGAGCGGAAGCTCTTGGTCAGGATGTCTTGGATACCGAGGGCTTCGCAAACGGCTCGAACCGCTTGTCCCGCGATGATACCGGTACCTGGGCTGGCGGGCATCAGCAAAACGTGTGCGGCTCCGAAACGACCCGACACCTTGTGGGGAATCGTGCCATTGACGATCGGCACGGTGATCATCGATCGCATGGCGGCCTTTTGGGCTTTGGCGACGCTTGGGGGAACTTCGTTGGCTTTTCCGTATCCGTAGCCGACCTTGCCGCGTCCATCGCCGACGACGACCAACGCAGCAAAACTGAATCGACGGCCCCCTTTGACCACCGCGGCGCACCGCTTGATCTTGAGCACTCGGTCGATCTGAGCTTCGCCTTGACTGTTTTCAACGACTGTATTTGCCACGCTTACCTTCGCTCCCAATGGTTAAAATTCGAGTCCGGCTTCGCGTGCCGCTTCGGCAAACGCGGCCACTCGGCCATGATATTTGTACGGACCCCGATCGAAGCAAACCGACTTCACACCTGCTTCGAGAGCCCGCTCGGCCAAGATCTTTCCCAGTTTCGCCGCCGCTTCGCAATTGCCGCCGTAACCGACCTGTCCCTTCAGGGACTTTTCAGCCGACGAGACGGAAACGATCGTCTTGCCGATACTGTCGTCGATGACCTGGCAGCCGAAGTTTTGAAGCGACCGATAGATACACAGCCGCGGACGCTCGGTCGTCCCGCGCACCCGCTTCCGGACGCGAAACGAACGCCGCTGGCGTTGACCATCGACAACTCTGCGAATGTCCACAATGAATACCTCTGACAAAAAATCTTATGACTAGGTTGCGCTCTTGCCCGGCTTGAGCTTGATCTGCTCGCCCACGTAGCGAACACCCTTGCCCTTGTAAGGCTCAGGCTTGCGAAGGGATCGAACATGGGCCGCGAATTGTCCAACCGCTTGTTTGTCGCAGCCGGATACGTTCACGTGGGTCTGGTCGGGACAGGTGACCGTCAAACCTTCAGGGATCGGAACTTGCAACTCATTGGCAAATCCGACGCGTAGATTCAGGGCTTTCCCTTTGATCGAAACCACGTAACCCACACCGACCACTTCCAACTTCTTCTCGTAGCCGTTCTTGACTCCGAAAATCATGTTGTTGATCAACGCTCGGGTCAGTCCATGGAGAGCCTTCGGAAACCGCTCATCCGACTCTCGGGTAACCAGAAGCTCCTTGCCTCCCTCAACCATCTCGACCTTGACTTCTTCTCGGTGAGTGAAGCTGAGCTTGCCTTTCGGACCTTCCACCTGCACGGTCTGGCCGTCGATGGAGACTTTCACTCCATCGAGGACCGGGATCGGCTTTTTTCCAACTCGGGACATCGATCTTACCTTGTTTCTTCAACTTTGGAATGTTTGGAGCGGGAGCATTGCTTGCCCCGCCAGTCTTCCGACGCCAGTGACCGTCACTAGCATACTTCGCACAGCACTTCACCACCGAGCTTATGCTGACGCGCTTCGCGGTCGCTGAACACACCTTGCGACGTGCTCACAATGGAAATTCCCATACCGTTCAAGACAGGCTTCAACTCTCCGCACTTCGCATACACGCGACGTCCGGGTTTGCTGACACGCTTGACGGTTTGGATGATCTTCTCACCGTTAGGACCATACTTGAGTTCGATACGCAACATCTTGGCCGGTTGCGCTTCGACTTCCGCGTAGTCCCAGATGTAGCCTTCTCGCTTGAGGACATCAGCGACATTCTTGCGGAGTTTGGACAACGGAACATCGACGAACGGACGTTCGATTCGAATGGCGTTCCGGATCCGAGTCAACATATCTGAAATGGGGTCGTTGATCATTGTTTGGTTGCCCTACCCTTACCAGCTTGATTTCCGAACACCAGGAATCAGACCTTTGTCAGCCAATTGGCGAAAACAAATCCTACAGATGCCGAACTTCCGATAGACAGCTCTCGGACGCCCACACAGCTTGCAGCGATTTTCACGGCGAGTTGAAAACTTTGGCTCGCGATTCGCCTTTGCGATCTTGCTCTTACTTGCCACAGGTCAATCTTCCAATCAAGACAATGAAACTGGATGGTTCTTGGTTCTACAGCGGTCGCTGCAGTTACGCGGATTTCTTTTTCGGTGCGCGGAACGGCATACCGAACAACTCCAGGAGTCTTCGTGCATGGTCATCTGTATCCGCCGATGTAACGATAGTGATGTTGAGTCCTTGGGCCTTCGCGAACTTGTCTCCGGTCAATTCCGGGAACACAAGCCATTCACTCAAGCCCATCGAATAATTTCCGTTGCCGTCAAAGGCTGTGCGGCTGACGCCGCGGAAGTCACGAACGCGAGGCAAGACGATGCTAATCAGCCGGTCGAAGAACTCGTACATCCGTTCTCCCCGCAACGTGACTTTGCATCCGATCGCAACCCCTTCGCGAAGCTTGAACCCGGCGATCGACTGCCGAGCCAGGGTCAAGACCGGCTTCTGTCCGGTGATTTCGCCCATGGCTTCGGCTGCAAGCTCCAAGAATTTCTTGTCCTGCATAGCCTCACCAACCCCCATGTTGACAGAGATCTTCTCCAACTTGGGGATGGCAAAAACGTTCTCGATGCCCAGCTCTTCACCGAGCGGCTTCTGAATGTTGTCGTAGTAATATTGCTGCAAACGCGGCGCCATCGGTTTCTCGCCCTTTTACAATCCTCAAGACTTATTGGCTCGCGGCGGAGCGACCACGCTGATCGATTCGCCGGAACGCTTGCTGTACCGTTCTTTGGTTCCATCGGCCAGGAACCGAACCCCAACGCGCGTCGGCTTGCCCGTCTTCGGGCAGACCAACATGACGTTCGAGGCATCCATAAATAACTCTTTGGACAATCGCCCACCCTGAGGGTTGCGTTGTGACCGTTTGACGTGCTTGTAAACGCGATTCAGTCCTTCGACCTTCACCCGCCCAGTCTCTCGGTCCACTTCAAGTACCTTGCCGCGCTGGCCTTTGTCGCGCCCGGCAACGACCTCGACGATGTCATCGACTTTGATCCACATCAAACCACCTCACTCGCCAACGAGACGATCTTGGTAAAACTCTTTTCGCGGAGTTCACGGGCAACCGCCCCGAAAATTCGGGTTCCGCGAGGGTTGTTGTCTTTATCCACTAGGACGACTGCGTTGCTGTCAAACCGCACGTAGCTTCCGTCGGCTCGTCGCGTCGGTTGTGCCGTCCGCACAATCACGCCACGCACCACCGCCTTCTTCTTGATTTCGCTACCCGGAATCACGCTCTTGACCGAGCAGATGATGACATCACCAATTCCGGCGTAGCGACGTCGTGTGCCACCCAAAACCTTGATGCACATGACTTCCCGGGCACCGGTGTTGTCTGCAACCTGCAATCGTGTTTCTTGTTGAATCATCGAACTGATCTTTCCAACCGAAGTGTTCTAGCGTCCCGCACCAACGATCTCTTAGACCGCTGCTGCTTCTCCCTTGAGCGTGGCCAAGTCGACTTCGCGGTTCTTCTCCACGACGCGAATCAATCGCCAACGCTTCAGTTTCGAGATCGGACGGGACTCCTCGATCTCAACCTTGTCTCCAACCTTCGATTCATTGGACTCATCGTGCACATGACAAATAGTCTTGCGTCGTACGATCTTCGAATACTTGGGATGGCGAACCGATCGTTCGATTTCGACGCGACGCGACTTGTTCATCCGATCGCTCTTCACCACACCAATCAATACGTTCGAGGTGAAGGCCGACTTTACATTCGAGTCTTCCCGGACAAGCCG
>JALOQW010000538.1:2137-3696 GCA_025459275.1 Pirellula sp. | reverse complement strand
AAGCCATGAAGCGGCACCAGGATGGCTCGATGCAACGCGATTCGATCGATGCCCGCCGAAATCAATGCCTCAGCGAAATGAGCGCCTTGACGGAAAAGCGTGTCGAGACGCGGGGATTGATTGGAGCAGATCGTCAGATGCAACATGCCACTGCCGTCGACCGACCGTTGAGTCCCGAGCAGTTGGCCTGGTCGATTTTGCGTTCGACAGGCGTATTGCACAGCTACATTGCCAACGAACAGGTCGAGCTCAACAAAGCAGGAGAGCTTGGCCCGGATGCGACCGAGCAACAGAAGCAAGCTCGCGAGAAGCAGGTCCTTCGCGGCGCAATGGATAAACTGCAAGGTTACATCGACATTTTCTCCAATCTCTATGCATCCGGAGTTGGGCAGACCAGCGATGATTTCTTTGCGTCCCCCGATCAAGCTCTCTACGTCGCCAATGGGGGCGCTGTCTTCTCGTGGTCCGGTCCGAACGGATCCAATATCGCAAGCCAACTGCTTCAAATGAATGACCCTCAAAGCGTTGCAACGAAGCTTTACGAGGGCTTGCTCTCTCGAACGCCGACAGCGTTGGAACAACAATTCATCGTGGAACAGTATGCGACCGCTGGCGATCATCGACAGTCGGTCATCCAAGAGTTGGTCTGGAGCATTCTGGCTGGAGCCGAATACCGTTTGTATCCATAAAGAATGTATTCATAAAGAATAGGGAATGAACATGCGATATGCCAATTATGCTTGTGGTTCGGTAGAACATCGGCTGAGTCGGCGACGCTTCCTTCAGCAAGCCTCGACCGCCGCGGCGGCTGGCTCCGCAGTCGTCGGAGGGTTGGGTGCGTTGACCAGTGGAGCCGCAGCAAAAGAGTTGGGACGCAACGACATGCGGGTTGTGGTCTTCAATATGCATGGTGGGTTGAGCCAGCTGGAGTCTTGGGATCCTAAACCAGGCGCGAAGACTGGAGGACCGTTTCGCGCCATCCCAACGTCTGTCCCTGGGATCCACATCAGTGAACTCCTTCCAAAGACCGCCCAGCAGATGCATCATTTGTGTTTGCTTCGCGGAGTGAATACCGCAGAAGACGATCATGGCAAGGGAGCTTACATGATGCTCACGGGTCGTCGTCAAACGCCTTCGGCCGAGTACCCACAAATCGGTGCGGTCGCTGCCAAGATGCTGCACGATGACAACTCTGGATTACCCGGTCATATCGTCGTCACTCCAGGTGGCGGTGGTGGCCGTGGGAACGAAGCAGCCTACCTGGGGCCCAAGTTTTCCAGCATTCATCTGGGGGGGGATAAGCCTCCACAGCACTCGGTCAAGCCAGAAAGCTTCAACGAAGACGCCGAGCGACGGCGGCATGAATTTCGACGCCGAATCAACCAGGAATTCCTTTCGCAGCGAAGAAGCGCAATCACGGATGCGTATACACACAGTTTTGAACAAGCCCTGCGTTTGATGGAACGCCGCGATGTGTTCGATGTTTCCAAGGAACCGGAACGAGACCAAGAACGTTATGGAAAACATGAATTGGGCCGCCAATGCTTGATGGCCCGACG
>JALOQW010000538.1:0-2115 GCA_025459275.1 Pirellula sp. | reverse complement strand
CAAGTCACCCATGCCAACTACGACACCCACAACGACAACTTCAACTTCCATATCGAGCAGGTCGGTGAGTTCGATATGGCTTTCTCAACGTTTGTTGCAGACCTCTTCGAACGCGGTCTGCTCGAAAGAACGTTGGTTGTCGTCATGAGTGAGTTTGGGCGAACGCCACATATCAATCTTTACTATGGACGCGACCACTGGTCCAAGGCTTGGTCCATCGTGATGGCAGGGGCTAAAGTGGCTCGCGGGGCTGCATTCGGTCAAACCAATGCCGATGGAACCGAAGTCATCGACGGACAGGTCGACCACGGTCAGATCTTCCACACGTATCTTCAAGCGGTGGGAGTCGATTCAACGCAATCGCTCATCGTGGATGGTCGTGAAGTCCCCATGGCAGACCCGGCAGCAGAACCGATTTGGAAAGTTCTTGCATAACAACTCCCATGATCGAACTCGATATCACCAAAGCACGGGTCCTGCACCAATGGAATCATGACTCCCCGCTCATTGCGTGCAGGTTGTCCCCAGTTGGAAACCAGTGCGTCTCAAGCGCACAAGATTTCTCGCTGCAACGGTGGACGATACCCAGTGGGGAAAAGGCGATCCTCACAGGACACGAAAGCTGGGTACATGCCCTGACCTATTCTGCCGATGCCAACCTGTTGATCAGTGGCGGTTGTGAAGGTCGTTTGATTTGGTGGTCGATCGTTGATGCTGAACCGAAACCCATTCGAACCATCGAAGCCCATTCCGGATGGATACGCGCTGTGGAGCGGTCGATCGATGGCAAGATGCTAGTCTCGGTCGGAAATGATCGCATCATTCGGCTGTGGGCGACCGATACAGGTGAGAAGATCGCGGAGTGGCCTGCCCATGATCGTCACATTTACAGCGCGGTCTTCCATCCAGATGGCCAGCATCTCGCCACCGGTGACTTGCTTGGGAAAATCTGCATTTGGAATCTGGCAGATCGATCGCTGGTTCGCACCTTGGATGGCGCTCCTCTGTACACACCCAATCAAGGCCAGAATGCAGAGTTTGGTGGCATTCGGAGCATGGCCATCCATGCAGCCGGTACTGAATTGGTCGCGGCAGGAACGCACAAGGCCACCAATCCCTTCGGTGCCGTTCACGAACCGCTCATGCTTCGCTTCGGCTGGAACGAAGGGAACTTGTTGAAGACTCATACCTCGGACGGAGTCCCCGGCGGTTTGCTGTATCGCACTTGTTTTCTGTCCAACGAGACGGCCGTTGCGGTTTCCGGCGGTTCGACCGGAGGAATTCTATTGTTCTATGGAAACCAGCAGGAAAAAGAACTCCATCGATTCATGTTGCCGAGCCTGGCTCGGGACATGGACCTGCACTTGGCCAGCGGGCTCGTAGCGACGGCTCATTACGACAATCATCTTCGCGTGAGCGCTCTGTTCGCCTGATCTGGAGCGGCAAGCGCTACGGTTGCAACCACTTGACCATGGTTCGAGTCACCAAGTCTGGGGCATCGTGCTGTACAAAGTGATCGGCGTCAGGGATCGTGACGAGGGTGAGTTCACGATCGAGCCATTCCCATGTCCCATTCAAGCCATCGGCGAGAAGAGCTTGATCCTTTAGCCCGTGAAACATCAAGACGGGACATTGAACGCGAGGACCTGGTTCGGTCGGAGCCGTGTAGGGCTCGCGCGGGTAGTTGGCTTTGTAGTAGTTGAGCATGCCTTCCATGCTCGATCGCTTCATCGCTTCCAAGTGCTTCGACTTGGCTTCAGGATCTTTGACCCAGCGAACTAAAGCGTCTGCCTGAACCGTTCTTCCAGCATCAGCGGTTTGAAAGAATCGGGCGTAAGCGCTGTTCTTCTGCTGCGCTTCGTTCGTCGCTAGTTCCCGTCGCAGACCATTGGGGTGGGGCAGGTTGAGAACGACCAATCGCGAGGTGATGTCGGGATAACGCATCGCGAATTGCCAGGCGACCATGCCTCCCCAATCGTGACCCACGATGATCGCTTGGTCCTGTTCGAAATGCCGCACGACGGCTCTCACATCATCGACCAGTCGTTCCATTTGGTACGCGTCGATCCCTTCGGGCTGATCGCTCCAATTGTATCCTCGCTGATCAATCGCAAC
>JALOQW010000256.1 GCA_025459275.1 Pirellula sp. | reverse complement strand
ACACGTTTTGATCGCTTTCCCTTTAGCGTTTCTGTTTGCTGGGCAAAGCATCGAATCCAGCGACTTGGTCATCGTCGGCCTGCTGGTCGTGCTCGAGGGCCTGCTGTCGATCGATAATGCGTTGGTTTTGGGGATGCTGGCCAAGCGTTTGCCGAAGCACATGCGAGCCAGGGCGTTGTCCTATGGATTGATCGGCGCTTTCGTCTTTCGATTCTTGGCGATTCTCCTGTCCGCCTATCTCCTGCAGTGGACGTTTGTGAAGTTTATCGGAGGGGCGTATCTCGTCTACATTTCGGTCAAACACCTCTTTTTCGAACAGTACGAAGGTCACGACGAGAAGGTCGTTTTGGACGACGAAGGTCAGCCCGCGTTGGTGGATGCGGAGACCGGGCTGAAACTGGATGTCGACCGTGAGAACATTGAGATTGAGCAGCGGGTGCCGATTGCCGCCAGTCTCGTTACGGAAGAGCAAGAAGAGAACATTTCCCCCGTAAAAGGCCGGACGAGTGAGGCGGAAGTTTGCGACGTCTCTGCAAAACATCGATCCTTGTTCTGGCGGACGGTGTTGGTGATTGAGTTAACGGACATCGCGTTTGCGGTGGACTCCATCCTTGCCGCCATGGCCCTTGCGGGATCACGACATGAGAAGCTGTGGGTTGTCATAACCGGTGGCATCCTGGGAGTGGTGCTCATGCGATTTGCAGCAGCGGTCTTTGTCCGACTGCTGGAGAAATATCCCCGCTTTGAGACCTCTGCTTATCTGTTGGTAGTTGTTATTGGATTAAAGCTCCTAGCTGACTGGGCCTTCAACAGCGACTGGAGTTTCGGCTCCGCTCAGTGGCTAGGCTCTTGGGCTGACTTCTGGCGTGGTTTTGAACAAGCACGGATCGATTGGGTGCATGCGTACGAGCATTGGCTGGATCATTCCTGGCCATTGGGCAGAGCGGAGGAGATGCATGTTGAAGGGATCAAGCATGTGCCTCACTTGCTCGACTTCCATGATTTGCGTCGGCCTGAATGTGCCGGATTCTGGCTGGTGATGTTGTCGTGCTTCTTCTACGGTTTCATGCCCCGAAAAGCTACGAATGAAACGGTTGCCCAAACATGAAAGACGTTGCTGTGATTCTGGCTGCGGCGGGGCAGAGTTCCCGCTTCAAGGATCCTCACTTCAAAAAAGTCTTTATCACGGTCCATGGCAAACCGGTATGGCAATACAGTGCTCAACTGGCATCGGACCATCCGCGGGTCGCTCAAATCATTATGACCATCGCCCCGGAAGATAAGGCGATGATGCAGGAGAAGTTCACTGGTAACTTGACCATGCTCGGGGTCGAGATCGTACTCGGAGGAAAAGAGCGGCACCATAGCGTCCGGAATGCTTTGGAACGAGTCCGTTCGGATATTCGTTTGGTCGCGATCCACGACGCTGCTCGACCGTGCCTGTCTCGCACGTTGTTGAACCAAGTGATCGAAGCTGCGGATCAGCATGGAGCAGCCATCCTAGCCTCACCTATTCGCGGGACGGTGAAACGAGCGAATCCCAAGATGCAGGTTGCCGAGACGGTGTCTCGTGAAGGGCTATGGCAAGCGCAAACACCACAAGTCTTTCGATTGGATTGGATCCAAAAAGCGTATGCAAACGCGACTGGTAATCCGACCGACGATGCGCAAGTGGCCGAAATGGCCGGTTACCCCGTCGCGATTGTCGAGGCTCCTGAATCCAATCTGAAAATCACCACCAAAGAGGACTTGAGAACCGTAGAGGCGCTTCTGAAAACGCCTCAACGTTCACGAGACAACCCATTCTTCTAGAAGCAAAAGCCTTTTCGGCGCTAAAGCGATAACCGACCTTCTCGAATCGCTCGGAAGAACTCAGGCATACTACCGAGCAAGTCATCGCGATGGATGAGGTGTTCCAGTTCCATCCATAGGACTTCAGAAACTTCTTCAGGATTGGCTCGCGGTTCGTGAATAGGTTGGCGTGAGCAAATCATCCATTCCAGTCGCGTTCCCCACCGAGTTTCGCTGGTCCACAAGTGCGAATGAACCTCAATCGGTAAATGCAGCTCCTCCAGAAACTCTCGGCGAATCGCTGTCGGGAAATCCTCGCCGGCTTCGATCCCGCCCCCTGGGAAGCATAGGAGTCCAGGTGCCTTCACAAACGGTGAACGTCGGATGACGAGGAATTGTCCTTCTTCAACGATAACTCCTACCACTGCGTGTCGTCCGGCGTCGATTCTCGCCGCGGAATCCTGTGTCATGAAACTTCCTCGAGATCGATCCGCTAAAATGGCACCCGTCGGTTGGCAATCAACCTCGCCTCCCTTTTTCTAGATACTCTCGAAAATTGTACAACGTCAAGTCGGTTGATTTTCAGTTTGCAGAGCAAGTCGTTCGTCAGCTCGTCAACGCGGGGCATATCGCCTATTTCGCTGGTGGGTGTGTGCGCGATGCTATTCTTGGTAACGAGCCTCATGACTTTGATATTGCGACCGACGCGACGACGGAGGAAGTGCGAGCGACGTTCGGCAATGCGCACACTCGCGCGGTCGGTGAAGCGTTCGGTGTGGTTTTGGTGCACCAGCGAATCAAGGGGAAGAATTGCCAGGTCGAGGTTGCGACGTTTCGCACCGATGGCTCATACTCCGATGGGCGACGTCCAGACTGGGTTGCCCTCGCAACCCCCGAGGAAGATGCGCGCCGGCGCGACTTCACAATTAACGGGCTTTTCTACGACCCGTTGAAGGGGCAAGTCATCGATTATGTCGGCGGCCAAGCCGACCTTGAAAACCGTATTGTCCGCGCCATCGGGGTTGCTGCGGATCGTTTCAACGAGGACAAGCTCCGATTGTTGCGGGCGATCCGTTTCGCAGGGCGATTCGGATTCACGCTGGATTCCGATACTCAGTCGGCTATCCAGCAATCAAGCCCGGGAATTGCGTCGGTCAGTGGTGAACGCATCGGAGTCGAGATCAAGAAGATGCTGGAGCACCCGAGTCGCGCTTGGGCTTGGACCAAACTTATCGAGACGGGATTGACCAGGTTCCTGTTTCCTGAACTCGATCACCGATGGACACACGCCGGTGATCGTCATCGCGATTTGCTGGTTTTGCAAAACTTACCGCGCTTGCATGTCGACTGGACGTCCAGTATCGGAGCGTTGGTCCTTCCGTGGTATATCGAGCATCGTTCCGAGGATGCCTTGGACACGTTGCTGATGGCCCTCAAACAACATTGGAAAATCTCGAACATCGACCTCGAGTGCCTGGCATTCGCGATCCGCAACGCCGAAGTCTTTGTCGATGCCACGCATCGGCCTTGGTCACAGATTCAACCCCTCATGGTGTGCCGATTCGCTCGGCCCGCCCTGGATTTGGCCGAGGCCTTAGCGAAAGCCCTCTCCCAACCGTTGAACGGTGTGCAGTTCTGTCGTACGCAAGTGCAACTGCCCGAGCATATTCTTAATCCAGTTCCTTTCCTGCACGGTGGGGATCTCATCGCCCAAGGACTGAAACCGGGGCCATTGTTCACCCGGTTGCTCAGTGAAGCCCGCGCGCTGCAACTCGACAGTCACTTGTTGCATCGGGAAGCGGCTCTGGCATGGCTCGCAGAAGCGGTCCGCCACGTCTCGAATTCCTAGCACTTATATTGCGTATCCAAGTCTTGGTCTGTCGATCATCCGGTCGATCGGTGAATGACGCGCCGAGTCGATTGGTCCTTTCAAGACTCCGTCTTTGACGTAGAATCGTCCTTTCCTTGTGACATGACATCCTTCACCCTTCGGAAATTATGGAAAAGCGGCTCTACAATTTCTCGGCAGGTCCTGCGGTATTGCCTGTTCCAGTGCTGGAGCGGATTCGTGACGAGATCCTGTGCCTTCCAGGTTGCGGGGCTTCGGTCATGGAGATTTCGCATCGCAGCAAGCAATTCATCGAGATCCAGCATGCGGCGAAAGAGCGGCTGATTCGATTGTTAAAGGTCCCTGAGACGCATGACGTCTTGTTCTTGCAAGGTGGGGCTCGCTTGCAGTTCTCGATGGTGCCAATGAATCTGCTTCGAGGGCAGACCGCACCAGCGCAATACATCGTCACTGGATCTTGGGGCAAGTATGCCCTGAGTGAAGCCAAGAAAGAAGGACCTGTCAACGTTCTCTACGACGGTGCGTCCAACCGGTATTCGGAATTGCCGAAGTGGACTGAGTTAACGATACCAGCCGATGCAGCCTATGTTCATTGGACCAGCAATGAAACGATTCAAGGCATCCAGTTCCAATCCGATTTGTCTGTCGATTGTCCCGTCGTGTGCGATTGCTCCTCCGATTTTCTTTACAGACCGATCGACGTTTCGAAGTATGGTCTGATCTATGCTTGCGCCCAAAAGAACGCGGGACCCGCTGGTGTAACCGTCGTGATCATCCGTCGAGATCTTCTCGAGCGATCCAATGAATCCTTGCCGGGTTATTTGAATTACAAGCATCATGCAGACGAAGATTCGATGTGGAATACACCCCCAACGTTTGCTGTATATGTCTTGGGGTTAGTCACCGAATGGCTTGAGACGACGATCGGGGGACTGGACGCAATGCACCGACTCAATCAACGCAAGGCAGCCATCGTTTACAATGCCATGGATCGACATCCTGGGATGTATCGTGGGCATGCGAGGCCAGTGGATCGGTCGCTGATGAACGCGACATTTACACTGCCCAACGAAGATCTCGAGTCTCGTTTCTTGGCAGAAGCCAAGAAACGAGGGCTCGATGCACTGAAGGGGCATCGAAGTGTCGGAGGTATCCGAGCAAGCATTTACAACGCTATGCCTGTTGAAGGTGTCGAAGCACTAGCGCAGTTGATGGACGATTTCGCAAACATGCATCCGCAAGCTTAAACAAACCTATGACCTATCGCATCCTTGTTTTGGATCCCATCGCTTCCGAAGGTCTCGATATGTTGGCCAACGATGCTGAGTTCTCTTATGAGGAACGGCACGGGCTTAAGGGGGAGGAGTTGCGGAAGTCCCTCGCAGAGTTTGATGGAGCGATCGTCCGCAGTGGAGTGAAGATCACTGCTGAATCGCTTGTAGGGAACCGTCGACTGAAGGCAATCGTTCGCGCTGGCGTAGGCACAGATAACATTGACAAGCACGCGGCGACGCGGCTTGGCATTGTGGTCATGAACACGCCCGCCGGCAACACGCTGAGTACTGCCGAACACACGTTCGCTCTGATGCTGGCCTTATCTCGATGTGTTGCACCTGCTCATCAAAGCTTGTGCACGGGCAAATGGGATCGCAAATCGTTCATGGGAACGCAGCTCGCCGACAAGACCTTAGGCGTCGTCGGCATGGGCCGTATTGGCCGTGAAGTTGCATCGCGGGGGCAAGCGTTCGGGATGCGGATCATTGCATTTGATCCGTTTCTATCGGACGAGCAAGCGACGAAAATGCATATCGAAAAGGCCCATTCAGTGGCTGAAATGTTGCCTCGCGTCGATTATCTGACCGTCCATACGCCTTTGACGGATGAGACCAAGTATCTGGTTGGAATGAAGCAACTGGAAATCCTCAAGCCGGGGATTCGACTCATTAATTGCGCTCGCGGCGGGATCTACGAAGAGGCTGCGTTGGTTGAGGGGCTGCGCCGTGGTGTGATCGCCGGTGTGGCACTTGACGTTTTCGAAGAAGAGCCGTGCACACAAAGCCCGTTGTTTGGCTTGCCAGGAGTCGTATGCACTCCCCATTTAGGAGCCAGCACCGAAGAAGCCCAGACGCAAGTTGCGATTGAAGGGATCCAGCTCTTGATGAATTTCTTCAAGTCGGGTGAGATTCGGCACGCCGTCAACGTTGCATCGCTCGACCCAAAGACCTTGGATGCACTCCGCGGTACGTTGGATGCGACCTATCGATTGGGCTTGCTGCTAACGCAATGGCACACAGGGAGTGTCAGTTCCTGTCAGATTCAATACCGCGGCGAAGTTGCTGAGAAGGATACCAAACTTCTCTCGGCTGCCTTTTGTGCTGGTCTGTTGGAGCGAGCCATGGCGGATGAAGTCAACATCATCAATTCGGAAATGCTGCTTCGCGAACGTGGCATCGAATTGACTGAGCATCGCAATCGAGAACCTGGTGCATTTAGCTCCTCGATTACGGCCGAGATGGATGGCAGTGGACAGCGTGCGAAAGCGGGCGTTACTATTTTTGGTCACAACATGCCCCGATTGATATCGATCGACGACTATCGATTGGAAGCTTATCTGGATGGGCACATGCTCTTCTTCACCCACTATGACGTACCTGGCATCATCGGTCGTGTGGGAACTGTTTTCGGCGAACATCAAGTCAACATTGCCCAGATGTCGGTCGGCCGCGCATCCCAGCAGCCGGGCGGGCATGCGATCGGAGTGTTGAATCTGGACTCCCGGCCACCTCAAGAGGCGCTCGATGCCCTGATGGCATGTCCAGGGATCGAAAAGGTTCAATGGATCGAGCTGCCAGGTCGAGGTGTATTACCGAGTTGGTTAGCCCCCTGAGCCGCGGGCGCTAGCCGCGTTAGAGAGACTGGCGAGCGGGGGACGTTAGTCCCCTGTTTCCATCCGGCCTGCGGGTCACTGGGTGGGAGAAACAGTGGGTTAACACCCACCGCTCGCCCAGCTGCCGCAATGGTTGAGAGACAGTGAGCGACAGCGGCTTCTGAACATCGAGGTGCCCCGGAGCGCAGCTAGCGCTTGCGGCTCAGAGCGCCATGGCCGCGGGCCGTCGTAGATCCGCCGTGAGCCGCGGGCCGTCGTAGATCCGCCGGGGCGGACTAGCCGCGCTAGAGAGACTGGCGAGCGGGGGACGTTAGTCCTCTGTTTCCATCCGGCGAGATTCAACGTTTCGGGGCTCAGCCAGTTGTTCTGCGATCACTGGGTGGGAGAAACAGTGGGTTAGCACCCACCGCTCGCCACGCTGCCGCAATGGTTGAGAGACAGTGAGCGACAGCGGCGTCTGAACAAGTCGATGCCCCGGAGCGCAGCTAGCGCTTGCGGCTCAGAGCGCCGTGGCCGCGGTCCGTTGTAGATCCGCCGTGAGCCGCGGGCGCTAGCCGCGCTAGAGAGACTGGCGAGCGGGGGACGTTAGTCCACTGTTTCCATCCGGCGAGATTCAACGTTTCGGGGCTCAGCCAGTTGTTCTGCGGTCACTGGGTGGGAGAAACA
>JALOQW010000537.1 GCA_025459275.1 Pirellula sp. | reverse complement strand
ACTGCGTTGGCTTTGTCGGGAGTCAAAATGTTTTCTTTTTGACCCACTTGGTCTTTCTTGACCTCCCGTTCGATCCGTTCGTATCGCGTCGAGGACTTCCAATCCTTGAGCGCTTCGCCGAGTTCCTTCAAAGCCACCTCGGGGTCAAAGTCACCCACGATCGCGACTTCACCCACTCCGGCCGAAACCTGGTCGTTGTAGACCGAGACGATTCGATCGAGCGTGACCGCTTTCGTCTCTTCGATCATCTCATCGACGGTGCGAGCATAGCGAACGTCTCCTTTTTCGTAATCCGAAAGGGCTCGCGATAACTGACTGTTGGCGAGCATTGCCGGTTCGGTGGTCATTTGGGACATGGCGGCGATCGATCGAGCCTTCATCTGCTCGAACTCCTCGTCGGAGAAAGCAGGGTTTCGAAGAATCTCTGCGAGGAGTTGGATCCCTTCTCCAATCGATTCTTTTTTAGCCTGCATGCTGAAGGCGATTTGCCCGGCTGCTCCTCCTCCGCCGCCGCCTCCGCGTCCACCACGACGACCTCCTCCGCCGCCACCCGCGTTGATTTGGATTCCGAGTTCATCCATCTTTTGGCGAAGTGCCTGCCGATCGTACTTCTTCGTGCCCGACATCAGCATCTGAGCCACCATGCCTGCAGCGACGGATTGATTCATCAAAGAATCTTCGTTGCCGTATCGAAGGGTCATGGTCATGTTGACGGTGTCGCCACGATTCTTCTTGGGGAGCAAAGCGACCTGGATTCCATCGATCGTGACGACCGAAGTCCGAGCATCGATGTTCTCAGGTGTGGGATCGAAAGCCTCACCGGCGGCGATGGCTTCGCCTCCTTTGTAACCTTCAACAATCGCGGCGATCGATTCCACCGCAGGGATCGACAGACGCTGGGGTTGATCGACCGGAATGAACCGACCAATGGTTCGGTTGTGGGTTTTGAAGTACGTATTCGCAACACGATTGACATCCTCCACCGTCACGGCAGCCAATCGATCGCGCTGGACGAACCAGAGTCGCCAGTCTCCGAGCGCGGCAGCCGAGCTCAATGCCTGGGACATGCCAGGAGCATTGGTCATACTGAGTTCGTAGCGTCGCTTCGATCGCAATTTGGCTCGATCGATCTCTTCCTGTGTGAACGGGATCGAACCCATATTCTCGACCACATCCAACAAGACGGCTTCAGCCTCTTCCATTTTGCCTTCGGCAGGTTGTACGCCAAATTGGAACAAACCTGGATCATGCTGGTTATCCGCAAAAGCGCTAGCGCTGGTTGCGATGCCCGGTTCGACCAAACGTCGATCGAGTCGGCCAACTTTGTCTTCCGACAGAATGCTCGCCAATGTGGAGAGAGGTGCCCAATCTGGGTGAGATGCCGCTGGAATGTGGTAGGCAGCCAAGATCGAACCGATCTTACCCACACGTCGCAAGATGACGGTGCGTTCGCCGTCTTGCGCTGGTTCCTCGGTGTAGGTGGCGTTCAGTTTGCGATCCGGCTTGGGAATCGAACCCAGGTACTTTTCCGCTAACTCCAACGCCTTCTTCTCTTCGAACTTGCCAGTGACGATCAACACAGCATTGTCGGGCTGGTAAAAGCGACGATAGAAGTCTTGCAGGTTCTCGATGGGAACTCTTTCGATGTCGCTTCGATTACCGATGGTGGTCTTTCCATAGTTGTGCCATTCGTAGGCGACGGCTTGCACACGTTGCGAAAGAACATTGTCTGGGCTGTTTTCACCTCGTTCGAATTCGTTTCGCACAACGGTAAACTCCGACATCAAATCCTCACGTTGAATGAGGCTGTTGACCAGTCGATCGCATTCCAGATGGATAGCGAACTCCAGGTTCTCATCGGTCGGCTTCAAGGTCTCAAAGTAGTTCGTGCGATCGACATTGGTGGTGCCATTGAAGTTGGCTCCGTGGTCACGAAGGGCTTTGGGCACATCGGGAAACGTCGGCGTTCCCTTAAAGACCATATGCTCGAGCAAGTGGGCCATGCCCGCTTTCGTGCCTCGAACCGACCAGCACCGTCATGTTGACACTGACTGCTGATGAAGAAGGGTCCGGGAACAGAATCAATCGGGCCCCGTTATCGAACTTGTATTCCGAAATCCCTTCGACCGTAGCCACCCGTTGCGGTGGAGCCGCATTCAAACCCGCCGCGCCGCAAAGAATCGCGACGCCAAACAAAAACTTTCGCAACATCTCTCACCTCTCCCACCAAAAACGACAAGACACAACGCGACCGGATTATAGAGGATTTCCATCCCACATAGGATACTCTCTGCCTGCGCCTGAGATTCGACCGGCTTCATCGCAATACCGTTCAACGTGGGTAGTGGAAGTTGTTGAACTTCCCGGTGCTCTAGGATCTTTGGCAAGATCCATTACGTTAGGTCGGTTCGTTGAACGATATTGGGCTTAATCGACTCCATAGGGGGCAGCGGCTTGCTGCCCCATGAACCATGCATCCAGCGCAGCCATCTCCTCGAATCCAAAACTCGCGTACAAATGCAATGCAGGTGCATTCTTCGAATCGACGGCCAGAACGATGCGCGACTTGTGATGCTCTACCATCCAACGGCTAACAAAGTCCATGATTTCTGGACTATAGCGATGCCCGCGCGCGGTTGGGACCAAGCCCAGATACGTTAGCTCGCAGTCAGAACCGGGAAGCGGGGTCAGAATCAAACATCCGATCGCGGCACCCTCGACATGAACGCTCCACCAAGGAAGCGATGCCTCGAGACCATGGCCAACGGCATAGCCTTGCAGCGTTTGTTCGACGCTCCGGACTCCGTTCAGAATGGGAACGTCGAGTGTCGCAATGTATGTCTCCTCGACCAGCTGGCACCATTCATCCCACGGCATCTCCGTGAAAGGATGGAACTCCAAAGGAAAAAAATCCAAAGCCAGCGGACTGCCGTCATGCCTCAACGGGACATCGCAACATTCCAATTGAAGCAACCGAGCCGCATGCGTCATCCCCGCTCGCTGGAACGCCTGCGAGATTCGAATCGTCCAAGGATCGTTCTCGTTGGCCGGGAGAATCGCTTGGACCATTTCCACGCCCGTGCCAAGGGTTTGATGACACAGATCGGAAGCGACCTGGGCCAACAACTCGGATTGCACGCCGTCGGACACGTTGCATCGAAGTCGCCCTAGATAGCCGACGGCACCTTGGCAAGCGACCGCGTAGCCTCGACAGATTGCATCGCCGCTACCCACTTCGGCGGTCAGAATCGGCTGTGGGTAGGGAGAAAGGGCGGCCATTCGCGCCACCGCATCCGCAGCTGCCTCACCCAAAACGGCAGCTTGGTCGCCATGACACCAATGAATCCAGTGTTTCACGGCTTCGGTAAGGGACTGCATGTAGCCTTGGCCAAGCGGAAAGGATTCTTGACGAATTCTTCATTGTAGACATCGATCACCAGAAACGTCACCCGGCTAGTTCTAGCGGTACGGCGCTAGCCGTCCGGTGCAGCGATGCGAAGCGAGCCGTCGGGTGCAGCGCCTAACGCGGAATGCCTAACAGCTTCAAGCTGGCTTTCGGGAGTTCGACAGCAACAAATCTCGTTGCGTCCTTCATCTGCTTGCGTAAAGCCAGAATCTCATGGTCGAGTTGATTGTCGAGAGACAACGCCATCCGCGCAGACGCCTCGCGATTTGCCTGCAACGAACGCAACGCCCAAGCCTGGGCCTTCTTCGCGCC
>JALOQW010000255.1 GCA_025459275.1 Pirellula sp. | reverse complement strand
TGGAAAAGAAAAAACCTCACCCAACCTAGGTTAGTCACGCCCGAAATCCAACCCAAGCCAGGTGAGGCAATTCTTCTTGTTTTTGTATCCGAGTCTGTGAAGAAAACTCCACAAATCATGTCGGTACTATACCCCCATTTTTCGGTGGTTGAAGTCCCAGAGCTATCCTAATTTCGACTTTTTTTCAGAAATCCATGTTCGCTTTCCGCAGCGATGTCGCCACCCTCTAAATTGTGTAAACTGCCGAGAAGCGTAGCTGATGGAAGCGGGTTTCGTTCCGGTAAGAACGTTCACCCGATCCGATCTTTGCCCATCCAAGGTACGAGCGCTTTCGGGACTCGGATGGATCCATCGGCTTGTTGGTGATTCTCAAGGATAGCGATAATGGCCCGGCTAATGGCGATGGCTGTTCCGTTGAGGGTGTGGACGAGCTGAGTTCCTTTTTCGCCTTTGACCCGGAATCGGATATTCAATCGCCGCGACTGATAGTCGGTGCAATTCGAGGTGCTGGTCACCTCCCCCCACTCACCGCCGTTCCCACGGCCAGGCATCCAGGCTTCGAGATCGTATTTTCGATATGCGGGCCCCCCCAGATCGCCGGTGGCTGTGTCGACCACGCGATAAGGGATCTCCAGCGTGTCGAACAATTCGCACTCGATTTGTCGCAACTCTTCGTGCACGGCATCGCTCTGGTCAGGCAACGTGAATGCGAACATCTCGATCTTGGTGAACTGGTGGACCCGATAGAGACCTTTGGAGGCGCGACCTGCAGCCCCAGCCTCGGTCCGGAAACAGTGGCTGATGCCGACGAGTTTGAGCGGCAACTGTTCCGCATCCAGAACTTGATCCGAGTACATCCCCCCGAGCGTGATTTCGGCGGTTGCCACGAGATTGAGTTCGGTGTTTTCGATGCTGTAGATCTGTGTTTCGGGTCCGCGAGGGATGAAGCCGATTCCTTGCAAAACCTCGGTACTTGCAACGTCCGGGGTCGTCACAGGGATAAATCCGCGCGCTACGAGTTGGGAAACCGCGAACTGTTGCAGTGCCAATTCCAGCAGCACTGCATCGCGCTTCAAGAAATAGAACCCAGCCCCGGCGACACGGGCCCCTGCCTCGAAGTCGATCATGTCGTACGCGGCCCCAAGTTCGAGATGGTCCTTGGGCTTAAAATCAAACGCGGGTACTGGAGTGATTCCGCGAGCGATTTCCTTGTTCGCCGCATCGTCTTTGCCAACCGGGGCGGCTGGATGAGTCATATTCGGGACCCGCACCAGCATGGAAACGATCTCTCGATCCAACGCATCGTGCTCCGCTTGGGCCTTTTCCTTGAGTTCGCGAAGCTTCCGCCCTTCCTCTTTAATGGACTCACGCTCTTCCGGAGCCGCCTTACCGATTCGAGCACTCACCGCATTGGCTTGGCGATTGGCTTCCTCGGCTTCCGCCAGCCTTGCACGTCGCTGTTTCTCCAAGTCGACGATCCGATCAATTTCCGCAGAAACCCCTCGATCTTCGCAGTTCTTTTTGACGGCGTCAGCATTTTCTAGAACGAATTTTCGATCGAGCATTTTTTCAACCAGGAGTGGCCGGAGGAACTTCATCAACCATGCAATATTGCGATAGGCCGCAAAGTTTATCGGATCGGCTCGGGGAATGGGAACGGCAAGTTTACCGATGATCCCAGATTCTCGTACGGCCGAGAGTTTTCGGATCAAAGGGGCTACATGCGTCGGGGCGAAATTCGCCAACTTCGGAAGAACCGAAGACCGATGATCCATACGGGACTGCGCGTCGTCAAGTTCGCCCCGTCCTATCGCTGAGGAGCAGCGGTCGTGTTCGCCACGGATGGTGTTGTTCAACCATTTGTGACAGGATTCAACCCTATGCGACTGTTCCTCATCGCATTCACTCTTTCCGCATGCGTGACGCTGGCCTCTGGATGGGCGGATGCCCAAGAACCTGAATCGTCAGGTTATCAGCCCATGAGATCCTCGCGGTTCCAGTTAACCGAAGCTCAATCCTACATGATGCAACGTGCGCGACAGGACTCCGAGCATCGCACTGCCATCTTGCGATACTACCAATCGATTGGATTCAACTACGGCTCTCCGGACATCAATGGAAGCGTTTATTTCAACGCCCCTCCCCCATTGCGGTACCGCCGAGCCTTTGTGATTCCAACCACGCTCCTGCCGGTACAGTACGGAATGTGATTGGATGATCCAAGTGATCATCTGAAGAATATCCACGACGCAGGGGCGATGACGGACGCCCCTGTCGTCACGGAGACCGGACAACGCTACATCGATGTGACCAACCCCTCTTCACGCATGGCTTCAATGATCGGCCACAGTTCGTCGACTTCGTCCTTGAACAGATTTCCGATCAGAATATCGGTGATCAAGTGCTTCTTCTCGGGGTGCTTTCGAACGAGTTGTCCGAAATTCAGTCCATCGTAGAAGGCACGGACCAAGTTCCGCATGCGGTCCATGGCTTTACGAAATTCAGGCTCCCATGCCCGCAATCGCTCTTCGCTCGTATCGTTTTCCCCTAACGCTTCAACGATGGTGTCGGCCGCCATCTCTGCCGATACGAGAGCCAACAGAACGCCCGATGAATAGAGAGGATCCAAAAATCCGAAGGCGTCCCCTACCAAAACCCATCCGTCTCCGGCTGCTTTCTGCGCCTTGTAGGAATACTCTTTCAACACGCGAAACTCATCGACAGCCTGCGAATCGGCAATGCGAGGTTGCACACCAGGGCAACGCTCAACTTCCTGGTAGAAGATTTCTCGCGGATCTTTGGTGTCGCGACCTTTGAACAAGTAATCAAAGTCCGCCACCACTCCCACACTGACCACATCATCATGAAGCGGGATATACCAAAACCACCCCTTCTTGCCTTGCGTTTGAATGACGATGGTTCCTCCTTCATCCTTCCCCGGTTCGCGTTTCGCACCGCGGAAATAGGACCAGATCGCTGCCTTTTTTAGATCCGGATCCCACTCGCGCAGATTCATCCGGTCGATGAGAAGCGATGACTGACCACTCGCATCGACGACGATTCGAGATCGCACCGTTTTGGTCTCTTCACCTTCGCACTTGACTCGAACCCCAACCACACGGTCACCATCCCGCTCGATGTCGAGGACACGCGCACCTTCATGGACAACCACTCCATGATCGCGTGCATTGTCAAGCATCATGCAGTCGAACTCGCTGCGAAGGACTTGCCATGTTTGAGATCGCTCATGGGGGTCGTACTCTTCGAACCGAAACGGCTCCGAAAGCTTTCCGTGTTCATTGATAAATTGAACGCCATATTTTTTGGTGAAGTGGCTCGACTTCATTTTGTCGAGCATTCCCAAACGACGAATCGTCTTGTAACAAAACGGGATCAGCGACTCACCGATATGAAAGCGAGGGAAATGATCTCGCTCGAATAAGGTGACTCGGTAACCCTGCTGCGCGATCAGCGTTGCCGTCGCAGCCCCCGAAGGTCCGCCGCCAATCACTACGACGTCGCAACTGTTTTCCATGTGAATCATCGAATTATCCCTCGCGAGTACGCGTTCAAGTCAAACGTTCTTTCAAGAATTCCAATCGCTTCCGTCCGGTTCGTGCGGTCCTCTCGCGGCTTGAAGTAATGCCACAAGAGATCGCATTTCCTCGCCTGACAAATGCCCCAACTGGGCTTCATGCATTCGTTTCACGGGCTCAGCCAACTTCTTGACCAAGTCCATCCCCTTGTCCGTCAAGGCTACCAGCACCGCACGTCGATCCTCGAGCGAACGCTCTCGACGAATCCAATGTTGAGACTCCAGCTTATCAAGCATTCGGGTTATATCGGGAGCCCGAGAAATCAGCTTGGCGGATAACTGGAGGGTCGGAATCGGCTCGGGATACCTGGCCTCCAACAGCCTCAAAACGTTGTACTGCTGAGCGGTCAGATTCCATTCGCCGAACAACGCATCCTCCATGGCCCGCAAACGGTCGTACGTACGCCAAAGCGAAAGATACACCTTCTGGTGCAGGGAATCGAATCCCGCTTTTTTCTTCACCCTGCTTGCACCTACCATCGATCTCTCGCCAGGATCCAGTGAATGGAACGGAGGAACCTCGTCATTATAGTCGTCTGAACAATCATCGTCTAGACAGGTAATCTCCCGAGTCCGCAAGGAATCGGAAGCGTTGTCGCTCCGCCTCGAAGGAAGATAAGGATTCCGTTCTGTAACGCTTGTGCGGCCCGTCTCGGGATCTTCACATGTTCTCGGCCGCGTTGGCTGGGAAATATTGCGGGTTTGGGTAAACCTTTCCGATGAAGTAGGGTGTGTCACGCCTAGGAGGACTAGGGCCTGCAATATCGAGGCATTATCGCATGCAAACCGGAATGTTTGATCCATCCGCACTCAACTCCGCTCGCAACCAGCCGATCCACCAACCTGCGTCCGCCGGCACCACAGCGGATCATGCAGCGCACGAGACGCTGGATCCACAGTTGCAAAAGTTCCGAAACGCCATCGACGGCTATCGAGCACGCGTTTCGGCATGGGAGCAAGCCATTCGGCCCTTGGCAAGGAAACAAAACGCGCCGTCTGCGACCACGGTCGGCCTGCTGATCCTTGGAGCGTTTGTCTCGATAGCCATCAATGGAGTTGCGCTGGATAGCGATGCATCAACCCAGCATGTCGCTTTGTCGAATCTCGGCTCGATGGCTCTGTTCATCCTGGGGGGTATCAGCTTGTTCTACGACCGAGCTGTTCGTGGGTTTGGGCGCGAGCTGATCCTTCGACGGTCCGGCGATCACGCCTCTGAGATCTCCATTCAACTCCATGCCATCGCCGCAATGCATGTGGAGTTGCAACGAGAGATGCAAAGGTCACGCAATGAACTAGTCGAGCTTGAAGCATCGATCGAAAACCAGAATGAGATCGCGGAGGACCTCAAACAACAGAACGCCGTCTCGTTGACACAGCAGCAAGAGTACGAAGCCAAACTCGATGAGCTTCGACATTTGGTCATGGAGGAAGTTTCGCGCCTCAATCGCACCCAGCACAGCATTGCAAACCTTGAGAATGAGCAACGGGAATTAGAGCTCTCCATCCAAGCCCACACGGATCAACTCTTCGAAGTTGCCGCCCAACGCGAAACGGTCACTGCCGAGTTGTCGAAACTCGAGTCCACCCAGGAATCCGCCCGAATCGCATGGGCATCCGAGCAGAAGCAGCATGAGTCGGATATCCTGCGATTGTGTCAAGAAAGAGACTCGATCCTCACGGAGCTGGAGGGGGTTCGACAAGAATTGCGGACGCTGCGAGAACTCCGAACCGAGATGCAATGCGAACTCGATATGATTCGCGAAGAACACGAGCGAAGCACGGCAGCTAGCATCGCTACCATCGGACAACTGCGATCCGAGATTGAGTCGCTGCAGGCATCCCAAGCACGCGAGCGGGATGCATTGCAAAGCATCTCCAATCAACTCCAGGGCATCCGAGACGAACACGAGAACCTTCTCTCTCGAATCGCCGAATGCACCTCCGCCAAGGAGGAACTTGAAGAGGAACTTTCAACCTTGTTGTCTCAGATCCGTGAGAAGCAAGCTGGTCTCGATGCGATCGAAGCCGCCTTCCAGCGGGAAGAAGGACTTCTTTTGGAACGGCGAGCCCTGGCTGAGCGAGAAGCGATCGAAGCAGATTCACGCCAAAAAGAACGGTCGATCGTGCTCCAGGAATTGGAACGATCGATTGGTACGGCTGTGCAAGAGCGCGAATCGCTCAGCAACGAAATCCACCGACTCTCTGGCGTCAAAGATGCAATGGAAATCTCCATCGATGAGCTAACCCATCGATTGGAAGTGCGCACTACGGAGCTGCGAAAGAAGAACAACCAGCTTCAAGAACAAGCCGACCGCCTCGAACGCCTTTCGGAAGCGATCCAACGACTTGCAAGCCGAGAATCAGAAATTCGACGCACCGTTACCCCGGATGAACCCGTGAGCTTTGAGGCTCTACCATCCCAGCTCGGCACGTTCCGAGGTGTCCACGCTCCCCACCTTGCCGGTCATTCAAGGCAAGAGCCATCGATGACGAACCCGACGATGAAGAACCTTCCGAATACTAACCTAACGGACGACCTGGTTGCATAGGCGTTGGATCACTGAGGGGACGTAAGGGAACCTGGAGTTCGGAATCGGCCGCGTGCGACTGGAACCACTGTAGCACGCGGTCTGGAATGGGAGCGACAGGTCCAGACCATGTATTGCACAATTCCGAGCCGTCGCTCGACCGACGTGTGAACCATCGAAGATTCCGGATCGCGGTACGTGTCAAGCAATCGTCGCATCGAACGTCCGCCATCAATCGGAAATACTTCTCGTTGGTCGAGACGGCCGTTTGGCCTACCTGGAGAACGCGATCCCCAGGGACAAGATCTCGCCACGAGAAATGCGGCAGTCCGGCCGCTTGCTTGGCTGTCGCAACAATGCGTTCGGGAGTCAATGACTCGAGCAACTCAAAACGCTCCGTGACGAAATACGTCTTTTGATACTCGCTGATCAGATAATCAGTGGTCGCCAAACGAAGCAGATCGCGATCTTGGCTCGGATCCACTTCGATGCGATTGGGAATGGGAGAGTCGATACTGTAGATCGTCTCTCCGGGGGACGAAAGAATCCCTGCTCCATAGGCTCTGGTTTCTCGATTCTGAAGGACTAGCCCGAATTCGACGGTGAACCAGTAGATTCGCT
>JALOQW010000254.1 GCA_025459275.1 Pirellula sp. | reverse complement strand
GTCCGGTGCCGCGATGCGAAGCGAGCCGGCGGGATGTGTACTCGGGCGGGACGTTGGCTGGAATGACATACCGGAGGGCTTGCGCCCATACCGCTTGCATTGTCCGGATTTCTAGCGGTACGGCGCGAGCCGTCCGGTGCCGCGATGCGAAGCGAGCCGGCGTTATTGAGTACTCGCATGAGGCGTGCGTTGAATGACGTACCGGAGGGCTTGCGCCCATACCGCTTGCATTGTCCGGATTTCTAGCGGTACGGCGCGAGCCGTCCGGTGCCGCGATGCGAAGCGAGCCGTCCGGTGCCGCGTCTAACGCGGGATACCCAGAAGCTTCAAGCTAGCTTTCGGGAGTTCCACAGCAACAAATCTCGTTGCGTCCTTCATCTGCTTGCGTAACGCCAGAATCTCGCGGTCGAGTTGATTGTCGAGAGACGAAGCCATCCGCGCGGATGTTTCGCGATTTGCCTGCAACGAACGCAACGCCCAAGCCTTGGCCTTTTTCGCCCCTTCCTGCCATGGAGCTTCTTGCGATGGAACAGTGGCCTGCGCGACTTTTGGCTGAACCGGAGCGACTCCTGGCTCGTCGTTTCGCACACCATTCCAAACAACCATACTGGTCACGATGATCATAACGCTAGCCGCTAATGCCGCCCCCCACCCGAGCCGTTGCATGCCGGCAACTGGCCTCGACGAATAGGGCAACGGCGAAGTTGGCAACACAGTTCGCACCGGAGCACCAGCAAGAACACTTAACTTCCGTTCGAGCTGATGCAAATGCTCCGCGTAATCGGACAGGATTGGGTCTCGATCGATCCATCGCTGCAACCAGGTTGGAATCGGCTGTCGATTGTCGGAGTAATAATGTAGGAACCAAATGGCGATATGTCTCATTGCGTTAGGAACCTCCGATTCGCGTTGGCAGTTCCGTCGCCCAATGCATCTGTGCCCAGGTCTCTACCCAGGCGTGACATCAACTCCAAGCGAGCCCGATGCAACAGCACTCGCACTCCAATTTGCGTCTTACCCATCGTATGCGCAATCTCTCGGATCGATAAGTCCTCCACATACCGCAGCCACAGAGCTGTTCGCTGGCTCGGGTGAAGCCACCGCTGAATCGATGCCCATAGTTCATCGGCCTCAATGCTCTTATTCGGGTTGGTCAAAGATGCGACATCTACCACCTCCAGAAGCGAGTGGCCAGAGTCGAGTCGGGCCAGCCTACGAGATTTCGACCGATGCATGTCGGTCGCAACACGCAATCCGATGGTAAAGAGCCATGTTGAGAACCGATACTGCGGCTCATAGCGCTCGAGCGATCGAAAGGCTCGGACCCATGTCTCTTGCACGGCGTCATCGATGTCACACTTCTGAAGGCCAAGACGTCGAACGATGAGGGCCCTCAATCGCCCATCGTAGTTGGCTGTCAGCCAGGCGAATGCCTCTTGTTCCCCCCTTATAGCGCGTCGAACCCAGTCGACGGTAACGTCGCTGGGTTCTTTGCGGTCGGTGTCGGTTTCCAATGTTTGTTAATCCAACTCGTCGCGGATGGCTTTTTCAATTGCTTCGGATGGCAAGCGGAGCCGAAGCTTCACTGTCGATCCGTCGACTGACGAACGCGTACCCTTGAGGTACTCGACAACTTGCTTGAGTTCTTCGTCCTCTTGTTCCATCGACTGGGCGAATTCCACCATCGCGATCAGTCCTTGAACCATCTGTCGGATCTGCTCCGCTTGCTTGTCCGTCTCGGTCTGCAAATTCAAGCGAAGATCGAGATCGTCGTCCTCTTCTTCGATCGCGAGGGACATCGACTTGAGCCGCTTGGCCACGTTGGTATGAGGCCCCTCACCCATCTCCTCTAGTGGAAACTTCAGAACCTGTACGCTCAGCAAAGTCTTTCGATCGGTATCCATATCGATCCATTGAAACCCATCTCGGTCCGAAGCCTTTTTGTCCAGAAGATCCAATTGATGCTCGAGCGTGTCGCGACTCGGACTGACAATCACGACATGGTTCTTCTTTTTGTCGCGATGCACGGCGCCGTAGATCCGCGTATCATCCGGTTTCGCAGAATGGATCTCATGGGATCCGTACGATTCCACTTCGTAGCCAGGCAGCCCGAGCAGCAGTCCTTCGAGGTTGCCTGTCGTCTTGCCAAGATGCAGCCACAGAGTCATCGACTTTTCTGGATGTTCGAAGTCCGAAGCGGTGATGACCACGCGTTCGACTTCCTCCAATGGATCGAAACCGAGGACGTCACGCACTTGCTGCATCGGGTCGCCATCCCCTTGGCCCATGCCTTCCTTGGCCAATTCCTTCAACGCAGCTTCTTTCCCGGCCGCGATCAAGCGTTTTCCTATCTCCGTCTGCTGAATGGCTTGCAAATCCAATTGCAAAACAAACTGGGCATCGCTCGGAACAGCGATCTGTCCCATTGCTGAGGCCCCGAAACTGAAGCTGATTACGCTCCATACTATTACGCTCCGTACTAGGAGCCATGGTGCAAGCCACCGCTTCATTCCATCACCCTTCTTTCTAGCGGCACGGCGCGAGCCGTCCGGTCTCTAGCGGCACGGCGCGAGCCGTCCGGTTTTCCTCGAAGCCCCCTATCCCACTCACTTTTCGTGGTTCGGACTGGAATCTTGTACGGCGGCGAGAAAGAAAACGTTACACGGGTTTCTGGAAAATCTTTTTCGGCTCGGAAGGAACGCGAGCAGTTCGACACCGGACGGCTTGCGCCGTACCGCTAGTAAACCGGACGGCTCGCGCCGTACCGCTTAGAAAACCGAACGGCTCGCGCCGTACGGCTAACAGAGGCGATTGTTCTGCGCCCGATTGCACGAAGAGAATCCAAGCGGAAGGGCGAGAGCTCTCCGGTTTCGAAATGACCCAGCATCTAGTGATCGAAGGGGAGTCATTTACTCGTCGGTGACGCAGCCTTCGCTGGCGGTCTTGACGTTCTTGATGTACTTGTAGAGAGTCCCGCGCGTGGCTTTCAGAGGCGGCGCGACCCAAGCTGCGCGGCGTTGCGCCAATTCCGAGTCAGCGACGGAAACATCCAGCCGATTGGCTTCAGCATCGATCGTAACATGGTCTCCATCCTGAACGAGCGCCAACGGCCCTCCGACTTGTGCTTCGGGGGTGATGTGGCCGACGATGAAGCCGTGGGAGCCTCCTGAAAATCGACCGTCGGTCATCAGGGCGACATCCGATCCTAAGCCAGCCCCCATAATGGCCGATGTTGGCGTCAACATTTCCGGCATCCCAGGCCCACCTTTGGGTCCTTCATAACGGATGATAATGACGTCCCCCTTCTGGATCTTCTTTTCTTCCAAGGCGCGGAGCATGGCCTCTTCGCTGTCATAACAACGGGCTGGACCGGAGAATTTCAATCCTTCCTTGCCGGTGATTTTGGCAACAGCTCCTTCGGGTGCAAGGTTGCCAAACAAGATTTGGATATGTCCGGTAGGCTTGATCGGGTTGCTGACCGGACGGACGATCGACTGACCTTGCTTGAGACCAGGTAGCGTTGCCAGATTCTCGGCCAACGTTTTCCCGGTAACGGTCATGCAATCACCGTGCAAGAAACCTTCTTCGAGGAGATACTTCATCACCGCAGGCGTTCCACCGATGGAGTGCAAATCCTCTTGAACGAACTTGCCGGATGGTTTGAGGTCGGCCAGATACGGAACGCGATCACTCACCGTCTGGAAATCTTGCAACGACAGCGGAACATTGACTGCCCGTGCCATGGCGATCAAGTGGAGGACTGCGTTGGTGCTACCGCCGAGTGCAATGACAATGGTCATGGCGTTCTCGAAGGCTTTACGTGTCATGATATCGCGGGGTTTGATGTCTGCTTCCAGCAGATGGCGCATCGCTGCCGCAGCCCGCGCGCATTCGTCTTTCTTGGCAGGATCCTCGGCAGGGATCGAAGCCGAGTACGGGAGCGCCATGCCGAGGGCTTCGATGGCGGACGCCATGGTATTGGCGGTGTACATGCCTCCGCAGGCGCCAGCTCCGGGACAGGCATGCCGCACGATGTTCTCACGGGTTGCGTCATCGATCTGGCCCGCCAGATACTGTCCGTAACACTGGAACGCGGAAACAATATCGAGCGAATGTCCGTTCCACTTGCCCGCTCGAATCGTCCCGCCATAGATCATCAGTGCAGGTCGATTCAATCGACCCATAGCGATCAAGCAGCCTGGCATGTTCTTGTCGCATCCCGGTATCGCAATCAAGCCATCGTACCATTGGCCACCCATAATGGTCTCGATCGAATCGGCGATCAAATCGCGCGACTGAAGCGAGAAGGACATGCCGTCCGTCCCCATGCTGATTCCATCGCTGACCCCGACCGTATTGAAACGCATGCCGACCATATCGCAGGCTTGCACCGCCTTCTTGACCTCACCTCCGAGGTCGAGCAAGTGCATGTTGCATGGGTTCCCTTCGAACCACACGCTGCCAATCCCGATCTGGGCCTTGTTCATATCCTCGGGCTTGAGCCCCGTGGCATAGAGCATGGCCTGGGACGCCCCTTGGCTCTTGGGCTGGGTGATGTGCGCAGAAAATCGATTGATGGTTGTCATGAAAAATCGCAGCGGGTGGGGAAAGCCAGATGGTCGAGAATGACGACATTTCCATTTTTACCCTGGAACGTCAGCCCACGCAAACCGCGTTTCTCACGCACTCAGCCCACGGCCGCCCGGCCCGGATCGCGTTCAAATCCAATGAAAAACCAGATCGCACAGGACCAGCCCCCGACCTCAACTTTGGCGCATCGTATTGTTTAAACCACTCCTTCCCCTCCTGTGCGGGACGCGGGGCGGGCTGTGCGGGACGCGTGACGGGGATACCTACGATGCCGTGATCGCGGACGGGTTGTGTGAAAATGCGATGTCTGGCTCGTGCCTATCCGCTGAGTTATGATGATTGAACGAATTTTCCTACCTCTCAACCTTCCATGGAGTCCACGATGCCAAACCATCAATCGTCGCGACGTAGTTTTCTAAAGTCAGCTTCTGCCGCCACAGCGGTTGGGGCGTCGGTCCCGTACTTTGCTTGGAGCGAAAAGGCCTTTGCTAACCAATCCAAGAACGATCGTCCAAATATCGGTTGCATCGGGGTCGGAAGCATGGGTACGGGGGATGCCCATGGTCATGCTCAGTTCGGCGACATTCTTGCGGTCTGCGATGTCGACAAAGTGCATTTGGACAAAGCTCGCAACGATCCAAAGATCGGAAAGGGAACCGCCGATGCGTACGAAGACTATCGCAAGATCCTTGATCGCAAAGACATCGACGTGGTCAGCATTGTAACCACCGATCACTGGCACGTGAAAATTGCCGTGGAGGCACTTCAAGCCGGCAAGCATGTCTTTTGCCAAAAGCCATTGACCTTAACGCTGGAAGAAAACCAACTCATCCGCAACGCATGCAAGAAGTATCCTGATCTCGTCTTTACGGTCGGCACGCAACAACGCGATGCAAAGGATTTGTTCCTTCGAGCCGTGAACATGGTTCAGAAGGGGTTGCTGGGCAGGATACACACCGTGACTTGCAGCATCGGTGGCGGAGATGTTGCGAACCAAGATTTTGTGAAGACCAAAGCTCCGGACAATCTGAATTGGGATATGTGGTTGGGTCAGGCCCCCATGGTCGACTACATCAAAGAGCGATGCCACTACCAATTCCGTTGGTGGTATGAATACAGTGGCGGGAAATTCACCGACTGGGGTGCTCACCACATCGACATTGCAACCTGGGCCCTTGGCGAGGATAAGGAAGGGAGTGGGCCGATTGAGATCGATGGCACCGACGCCAAGCATCCGGTCCCCTATGCTCATGGTTATCCGACTGTCGATGTTCGCTACAACACCGCTCACGACTACGTCGTGAAGTGCAAGTATCCAAGCGGCGTGGTTTTGAATGTCACCAGCGGTGGCAACAAGGAAGCCGACGCCGATTCGCCACGATCGGTTGGGAACGGTATCCTCTTCGAAGGGGACAAAGGCCGGATCTTTGTCAGCCGCGGCAAGATCGCTGGCAAACCGATTGAAGAGCAGTGGGACAAGGATGCCTACACCGATGAAGATGTAAAGCGACTATTCAAGGGCAAGCCGCATGAATGGCACAAAGCTAACTTCTTCCGCTGCATCCGGGAAGGCGGACAGCCAGTCAGCGATGTGTATACGCACGTGCAAGCGATGGCGACTTGCCATCTATCCGCCATCGCAGCTCGACTGAACCGGGTCATCAAGTGGGATCCCAAGGCCGAGAAGATCGTGGGTGATGACGAAGCCCAATCCTTCTTCGCACGCACGCCTCGGAAAGGCTACGAAATCAATCGCGTCTAGTATCCGCGATTCCGAGAGTGTGCGTTCAACCAACGGTGCAATCGTTGCCCGATTGCACCGGAATTGGTAGCGGTACGGTGCAAACCGTCCGGTGAGTCCTGTGAGTGACCACGTTTCGTGAACGCACTTGACCGGGCAACTCTCGCTCCACCGCTAGGGAGTGTGCCCTAGGGTACTAACCCACGGCTTTCGTTGTGCAAGATGAGTTGCGATTTCGCCTTCCGTATTGAATTCACGCGTTCGTCCTAACTTCCTTGAAAAATCGGTGGATCACGAAAAAGACTCTTGGGTCGATGAGCAACGAATTGTGGGTGCCGGAAAACACACAATACTCATGTCGGCAATCAAGGTGAGTTGCCGAGATAGGAACGAGAAGATCGTAGCGAGCTGCGACAAC
>JALOQW010000253.1 GCA_025459275.1 Pirellula sp. | reverse complement strand
ATCCGGATCGCGAACAGTTCGGCGAGATCCTTGTGAGTGAGCGAGAGTTGCTTCAGATCGCGATGGGAGACCAAGTCAAATCGTTGGCTTGGGCGACATGCATGCTGAAGGGACTGTTGTGGCTGCAACAGCGCGACTAAAGCCTTTCTATCTTCCTCCTTCTGCTTGGCGGTAAAACCATGGCGAGTCCGTTTCGAAATCCTGAATGTATTTCGCATAACCACCCGCATGCTTTTTAGGAGCGGCCTGCCGAAGAAGTTCGGAGAGCCCCTCATCAATTCCGATCAAAGAATTCAGCTGGTCACGGTACTCCAGAAGAATCTCCGCTGCGCTGTCAGGCTGCCCAAACAACGAGAACAAGGCAGATAACTTCAGTAGCTTCTTAGGGGATCTTAAACTTGAGGTTGCATACTCAGGTGCCGCCAAATCTCGTAGGTAGAGAGCATCTCCTTGAAAGGGTCGGCCGCTACGACTTTGGGCAGGAAAATCGTAAATGTACGGACACGGAAGCGCCGCCATGGAGTAACGCCTGAGCGACAAGTCAAAGAGTTCGAAACCGGCTTGACGCATAGTGCGATCGACGTTGTGAAAAGTGTTGACATTCGGTTGGTCCGAACCAAAGAAATTGACTTCAATTCCAACACCGATGACTTTTTTAGATTCCAGAATCGGCTGCATAGAACGCAAGATTAGCAAATCCGCTCCGTCGACATCGATCTTAATGAAATCAATGTCATCGATCGCGTTCGTTTCGACAAACTCTGGAATAATGATCGGCTTCTTTGGATCGGCCAACTGAGTCTGATCCCATAAATTGAGCCGGAGCTTTTCTTTATCCGTGGCCGCCTTCATCGCGGTCGAACGTATCTTCAGGGTCTTACAAACACTTAGTCGATTCCATGGTGATCGATCCCAATAGTTACCGGATTCGACTAATTCCGCACCGGGGCAATCTGATGGGACCCCCACAAATCCTGCAACAAACTTTACATTCCTATTTTCCTCCTTTTCATTTAGTCGCTGAACTTCGGCCAGACTGGGATCGAATCCAAACGCGCGTAATGCCCCTTCGAAGTTTCTCCAGCCGGAATCAAGACCTCCACTGCATCCGATATCCAATACAGTGAAGAAGTCTGATCCGAGTGACTTTGCCACGATCTTAGGAAATGACGCGTGCGTTACCATACCTTCCATGAAGCTCTCCTAGCCGACCTGTTCTATTTGTTGACTCTTTTCGCGAGGCACAGCAACCACGTTATCGGAGTATATTCCTTCAGTTGCGGCAACTAGTTTTCCAGTGGCCGAATCGAAACTGTAGATGCAATACCCCAGGGAGTTAATGAGATTCGCGACATCGCGACACGAACTTCCTTGAAACCGAAGGGATCGATCATTCATCTCCATGAGGAGGACCGGCCGGAATCGCTTGAGGGTTTCGAAGGCACCGCGCAGCACTCGCTCCTCGGCACCTTCGACGTCGATCTTCATCAGATCGATACGATCGACCGGATGATCATCGAAATAAGTATCCAGCGTGATGAGAGTTACCTTTTGCGTACCATCCTGTTTCACTTTGTGTGCGAAACCACCGAGGGTGTTTTGCCCTTCGTGGCCATACTCGCATAGCTTGAGGATGGCTTCCCCGTCCATGTCCGCGACCCCCATAATCTCCACGGCAGCATTGGCTACCGCGTTGAGTTCGAGATTACGCAGCAATCGGTCTGCCTCGCGTTGGCTCGGTTCAAAGGCGACGATTCGACCGCGATCACCGACGCGATCGGAAGCGAAGACCGAATAGAATCCTTCATTGGCTCCGATGTCGACGAAGGTCATGCCCTTCTGGAGAAAGGCATTCAGGAAATAGAATTCGTTCGGATCAATCACGCCTGAAACGTAGGTTGGTAGGCTCATATCGTTACCCAAATACAGGTGCAGTCGGAGATGATCGTACCATTGGAACAAGATGGGCTCGGTTAACTTCCGTTCTTGAAAGACGCTGCATAGGATTCGGCGGAAACGGCTTGCGAGAGACAGGTCGTCAGCGTGGCTACCGAAAGACCAATGGCTCTTGCGTTGCATCATGCTTTTGGCAGCCTGGGACTGGGCAAGAGCAAGCAATCGATCCGGATGCATTTCGAGCAGTGTCTGCTTCAATTCCCGTTCATCCTCAGAGGACGGAAGGGGGGATGCACCGCATTCGTCTTGCGACCATGGGCCTAGCTGAAAGAAGAGGAGATTCTCCTCCTGTCCATAGGTTTGGGATTGCTCGGAGATGAGAGCGAACCCACGACTTGTCAAATACTCGATGATTTCGTTTTTGGTGGCAGCGCCGATATACAGCTGCTGTGCCGTCGTGGTCACTTCCAGCTTGATCTTGCGGACATCTTGGAGTCGATCACCCAGCGACTTCACGACGCCGAAGTCAGCTCCCTGGGCATCGATCTTCAAGAAGTCGACTTGCTGGATACCGAGCCAATTCATGACATCATCGAGGCGCATGACGGGGACGGTGATCTGCGCATCGTGCGAGAGAACTTCGCCCCCGATCCATTGTTGTCGAGCGGATTCGTCCATGGGAAGTATGGAGCTGGCTGCGGAAAACGTGTTCAAATGGAAGGTCGTCAGTCCGGTCTGTTCACCGATAGCGATCGGAAGGATCTGGAAGTTAGAGACGCGTTGGAAGGTCTGGCTAGCCAACGCGAGGTTCGGTTCGAAAGCGATGACTCGCAGGTTGGGATTCGATTCCGCTCGCGCAAAGGAGGTTTCTCCCAAATGCGCACCGACATCGAACCAGACGCCGCGGTCAATCTGTGGTACAGCCGTCTGCAATGCGCAAGGTTGTTCGCATAGCTGTCGGTTGTCGAGTTGTGTTTTGGAGCCGACAAAGATGGCTCGATAAACTTTCCTTGGCGCTGGCTCGATCCAGTTGAGCTCGAAATCAGGATGGTTGGGCTGCGTGGTAGATTGATAAGCGAAGCCCATGTGCTGTCGTAGTTGAGCCATCACCCAGGAACGAGTCGGGCGGCATCCCATTCCCGCAAATGCTTGATTCGCGACCGATGCGGGCTCCGCTTCAGGGTTCAGGTCTTCTCCATCGTCAGGGGTGACACAGGTTTCTAAGAGTATCTGGCCATCGCAGATTTTCGCGAGGGCTCGGAGAGCCGTTGACGCATGACTGAGGTGATAAAGGGTTCCGTAGCAGTAGACGAGATCGAATCTCCCCAATCGAGAAAGATCCTCTTCAGCATCCAGATTGATTAGTACAGTTTTTCGATGCGGATAACGTTTCCTAGCTTCATCGAGGTTATCTTGTCGAGCTTCCGTGAATAGAACATCACAGCCTAGGCTTTCGAAGAAGCATGTATGCAGGCCAATCCCTCCTCCGACCTCAAGGACACGTTTGTTTCTCAGATCTAGACCGAGGGAAGCGAGGTGACAGAGTCGTGCCTCATTAATCGCGAGGGCTTCCGGCGTGAGAAAGACGTTCCAGGGGGCTGGGGGTGGAGGCGGTTGCTCCTGCTCCAAGGTGGGTAAATCGTTGGCGATTTCAGCGTCAGTTGGCGGCGAATCTACGGGGGCATTGCCTGGTTGAGAGAGCTCGGCAAGGGTCGTTTCGATCTCGTCCACGGCCTCCAGAGAGGGACCCGGTTTCGATGCCGAATCGTAGCCACCACGCTTCCTGAATCCCATCATCTCCAACACTAACTTCTTGACGGCACTCATGATTTGGGACTCGACCGTGATGGAACTTTAGAACATGGCGGATTATGTGCAATACCGTTCAAGCTAGCGACCTAGTCTAGCGGATCTTGTTAAAGATCCTGGATTTCGTGGAAGTTTAACGACTTCCACTACCTTTTTGGAACGGTATTGGGATCAGGCGATGCGGCGAGTCACCATGTTTCGGACTTCGAAATCATGCGATCCCGAAGTCCACATTCGGATTTCCAGATTGCTGCTTTTCTCGCATTCGAAATCGATGTCTACTCTGCCGTCGAACAATTCCTTTTGGCTCAGTCGGCGTTTGGCGATCACCTCGTCTCCAAGAACGATCTTGATCTTTGCGTGACCTTTGAGTCGATCGCTGAGTTGCGTTGCGCGAAGGATCCGTTTGCAAGCGAGATCAAGCGATACTTGGAACTTGCCAGGCCTGATGGGTATGTAAGGACCAAACATGACCAGACCTGGCTTCTTGGCTGCGGTGCAGATGACCTTATTCTGTTTCATGCCGGCTTCGCCGACGCTCATGCAATCCAGCCATGCCCCTTCTTTTCCAGCTTCGGGACGTTTGACGACAAAACCTTGTCGGATACGGGAACTGAATGGGGTCCTAGCGGTATGCAGGCAGTGGTTCGTGAGCGACTCGAAGGCATTGTGAATCGCGTTGACCACGACAAATCGGCGGGGCAGATTCCCTGCGCCTAAGTGAGCCTGTTCCATTTCGACCAATGCCAGGAACGAGTTTCGGATCTCCTCAAGCAGTTTCTCTACCTTGATAGGATCTCGGTCTGCGGCGAAGGGATTGTAGTCGAAGATCACTGCGTCCACTTGTTGGCTGAGATCGTCGAGGGAATCGACATGATCACCGGCCAACGTGGTGCCCAAAACGTCGCTATGCGGTTCGAACACAAGCAACCGAGATTGGTCGTCAATTCTCTTCCAGATCGTTGAGAACATTTGGAAGAGTTCGGGGTTGCTTCCTACCCAACCAATCGAGGTGCCAGGAGGAGCATTGACAAAGATATCTGCAAGGAACGGAAGGACGTGCGCGGCACTGTACGTGACCTTGTTATATGTATCGCGTACATATGCCGAATAGGTGGGATGGAGCTGTGGCGTGTGGATGCATGCGCTGATCCCGGCCATGTAGGCTCGATCGCGTCCATGATTGAGCCGGACTTCTTCGACCTCGACATCGGCGAGCCCCCACGAATCCGCTTGTTCTGGAATGTACGGCGTGCGAACATCATCAATAAAGGTCTTGATGTCGTTCGAGACACTGTCCTTGCGGTGCATGGGAGTGACCTGCCGTGTATGGTCGCAATGATAGCCATACACATGGTCGAGCAGATCTTTTGTTTCGCCATAGAGGAGATGGAATCGCTTGGCGATATTGGAATCGACGTGCCATCCCAAGAGCATGCTTTCGTGGAAGGCATGGATCTTAAAAAGGTCTTCACGATCCATGAGCTGAAAATCACCTGGAGCGTCAAATCGGATGCAATCCGCCCCCTCAACGATCTCGTTGAGATGTGCGACGCGCGACCAGTCACGGATGGCATCAATGGTTTGCTCGGGTTCGAGTCGGTTGAAGGTCTCCCAGAACGTTTCGGGAATCTCGAAGCGAGGCAGATGGTACAAACCGCGAGGTAAATTTCCGACGTGCGCCGAAAGCGATTGCCCTTGGAAGGGAACAAAGATCATGTCGGTGTTGGTCGACAGCACCCATCGATTGGCTGGATTCGATCGTCGCACAGCCACATTGCGTGCGATCGGCTCTAGAGCGATGAGATGAGACTTATCTCGAAATCGTTCATGCATCCACGGACGGACTCGAAAGATACGCAGTCGCTTCTTTGCAACATCGGTCAGCGTATCCTGGATGGCTTCGGGAAATGTAGGGAAGTCATCGGGGCTGTTGTAATCGACAAACAATAGTTCGTCATCGTCGTTGGTTAAGACCTGAGAAATGCAGTTAATACTAAGGGCAGCCCGCTTGTGTAGGTTGTAGCCGTAACTGTCGTTTCTGCCGTACAAAATCGCCGAGATCATGTAAGTTTCCTCTCTTCCCAATGACCGCTTGGATGAGCTAGTGCCGAACTGGCTTGGCCGTGATGAGCGTGTGCCAACCAAAACTGCGTTCGAGGGCAGCGAACACTTCTTGAGGCATGGCTTGAAACCAAGGCTGACGCTCGTACTCATATTTCACGTACTTCTCAATGACGTACGGAAAGATGTGAGCTTGCTTGATTTCGGTGACTGTGAACAGACCCGCGAGTAGTTCTCGAACTTCATCGTGAGTGTAGGTAAAAGCGATCGGGCATCCGGATTGGGCTTCGGGTTGGTCGAGCCCGGCTTCGATCATCGCGTTCTTCCAAGAGTTCTTTGCGTAGAGCATGCACTTGAGCGTGCCATCGCTCTTGATCACTTTCGCGATCTGCTCGAACACCGCGCGAGGATTGGGCGTATGGTGGATGACTCCGAAAGAGTAGACCAGATCGAACGAGTTGGCCTCGAAGGATTCTGAGAGCTTCTCTGCATTGCACCATTGGATCGTTCCTGGCAATCCGAAGATCTCGAATCGCTTTTTGGCCAAGGACAAGCTCGCTTCCGAAAGATCGATTCCAGTGTAATCTGCCCCTGCGCGTGCAAAGTTGACTGCGTCGGTTCCCAGACCGCAACCGACTTCGAGGACCTTGGCTCCCTTCCATTTCGCAAACTCGGCAAATGCAGGGATATGGGGTTCGACAAAGTACTTGCGGGCTTCTACTTCATCAAAGTACTCCTTGGTGCCAACCTCCTTGCGAGAATGACGGATGTTGCAGGGACGTTGGTCCCAGTACTTTTTGACCGCCCCTAAGTCGGCGATGGATGCGGATTGGAATGTGGTCGACACTATTGCCTCCTCAGTTTGATATCCAGTTGAGAAAGGCATCTAAGCGGCGCGAACTTGACGCTGGGTCACCGTATCTCGTTCCAGTCGGGAACGGCCCGGGACAATGTACGTCGACAAGGACGCTTTCACGCCCACACGAACACGTCCGTGCGTGGAGAAGGACTCTGGCTTCAAGGACGCATACTCGGGCGAGGGTGTCATGACCACGACAACGTCCGCTTGGTCGATGGCTTCCTGAGTGGTGGATGCAAACGTGACCTTGCTTCCTAGTTTGGATTTGGCGTTTTCGGCCGCGATCGGATCAAAGGCGACAACTTTTCGCCCCGCATCCGCAAGAAGTTCGGCCAGCATCAGTCCTTGGGACGCTTCGACGACGGGTGTCATCGGCTTGTAGGAGAGTCCAAGGATGGCGACGCAACCGTTCTCTGGCAGATGGGCGTCGACGACATCCGACATGCGAACCAGTTGGTGATCATTGATTCGATCGGTCGCCTCGGCCAAATCACAACGCACTCCCAAGCGACGACCAAGGGCAGCGAAGGCCTTATTGTCTCGAGGGAAGCATGGTCCGCCGTAGCCGACCGCGCTCTTGATGTACTTCTTGCCGATGCGACTGTCGGCACCGATGGCGCTGCTGACGACATTCGCATCTGCATTCGGAAGATGATCGCACATCTCCGAAATCATGTTGGCGTACGAGATCTTGGTCGTCACATACGTATTGACGGAGATCTTGGTCAGCTCTGCGTTGACGCAGTTCATGCGGTGGATCTCGGGCTTGGACAACGTCGATGCGGTATAGATTGTCTCGAGGATGTCCCCTGCCTTCTTGTCCGATTCGCCAATCAGAATCATATCGGGGTACAGCATGTCCCGAATCACAGATCCCAATGCGATGAACTCGGGGTTGTAGCAAAGCCCCAGTTCCTCTCCGACTTGACGACCGGATGCCGCTTCCAATGCATCGCGAATCTCTCCATCGGTGGAACCTGGCATAACGGTGGAGGTGACCACGACGAGATGGTACTCCTTCTTGGCTCGGAGCGCGACGCCGATCTTCGTGACGGCATCGACCACGAATTTGTTGGTGAAGCAAGCGTCCGAACCACTTGGGGTCGGCACGATCACAAACGTCACATCGGTGTGGCGAACTAGATCGGCAAAGTCCGTGGTGGCGGAGATGCGTTCGCGATTTTTGTCGAGGAGTTCCTGAAGCCCCGGCTCCTCGACTGGAGCACGTCCTTCATTGAGCGCTGCAACGAATTGCGGGTTGATGTCCAGTCCTGTCACTTGGAAGCCTTTGTCCGCGAAAACGGCTACCATCGGCGAACCAAGTTTGCCTAGGCCAACGACCGATAGCCTGGGTCGATTCTCGCGGTTTGTGGGCTGGACTTGAAAAATCGTCTTCATGAATTCGAACCTCCCTGTTCAATCTCGTTTTTGCTAGCCAAACCTGGCAAGCACCAATAGCTACTAGCTTCCTCCTTGGGACTCCCTCCCGAGCGCGGGTAAGTTAGCGATTTCTGGAAAGCCGGGCAAGAGCGGTTTTTTGAACCATACTCGGGGCTTTAGGCAACGCCCTTATTGGTAGAACAAGCAGCTTGGGGGAATAGGGAATCTTCATGCGGCGTGGCGATGGGATATGATGATGGTCTATGCATCCCACTT
>JALOQW010000021.1 GCA_025459275.1 Pirellula sp. | reverse complement strand
CCGCGATCGCCGAACTCGAAGATCTGATGCGGCCCTTCGTTGTATTCGATGTCATAGAAAGGACTGATGATGGCGTGATTGACGATCCAGAAGTATGCTTGGCGGAGCTTTTCGTCGAGAGGGATCGCATCCTTGGTATCGGCGTCCTCCACTTGGATCGGTCCAAGGTAGAGTTCGGCGATATCGAACTCCTTGGGGCTCGGCTTGACCGAAGGATTGGTGGGCGCTGCGGAGACGCGCTTCAGAAAATCTCGAAACATAGGACTCCAACTCGTCGAGCGTTCACATCGAGTGTGGCGGGAGTTTATACTCCTCGAACAACCTTCTGGGGGAGTCTCTTATTCTATATGTTTTTCATCGAGGTACTGAGCGCAGCGTTCGGATTTGTTTGCGTCGCGCTTCTGATTGTACGCAACCATTGGTCTTGGCCCGTGGGGTTCGTTCAAGTCATCCTCACGGCAGTCGTTCTTTGGGACGCCATGCTCTACGCGGAAACCGCATTGCAATTCCTTTTCGCAGGACTGCAGATTTACGGGTGGTGGGCATGGCTTGCATCCCGAACATCGAAAACGGACCCCTCGGCTCCCTCCGACATTCGTGTTGAAGAACTCACCAAGCGAGGTTGGAGCCTATCGTTGATCGCCACAATAGCCATGACGGCCAGTCTAACGTGGGTTCTAGTCACCTTTACCGATGGAAATTCACCCGGTATCGATGCGTTCATTACAGCAGCCAGCCTGACCGCCCAGGTGCTGTTGGCAGCTCGATGTTTAGAAAATTGGCTGTTCTGGATCGCTGTCGATATCGTTTCTATACCGCTCTACATTCATCGCGGGCTATATGTGCTGGCATTGCTGTACGTACTTTTCTTGTGCTTAGCGATTGGAGGTTGGGTGAGTTGGCGTCAATCGCTTAAGAGTTCGATACCGTCGCGGGAGCAGACACGATGAGAACGGTTGGATTGGTATTAGGGAAGTTTGCACCACTGCATCGAGGCCATCAGCGGTTGATCGAGACCTCGTTGGCCGAAACCGACCACACGATTGTGCTGATGTACGATAGTCCTGAACACAATGTTCCGCCTCTTCCAATTCGAAGGCGTTGGATCGAGGACTTGTATCCGACCGTCGAGGTTCTCGAAGCCTGGGATGGACCGACGGAAACTGGGCTTGATCCTGTGGTCACCGCCAGGCACGATGCTTACTTGAAGAATCGATTGAGCAGGAAGAACGTGACTCATTTCTTTTCGAGCGAGCCGTATGGCGAACACGTCAGTCGTGCTCTTGGGGCGATGGATCGGCGTGTGGATGAGACTCGCGAGGTGATTCCGATTTCAGCCACAGCCATCCGAAACGACTTGTTCAAGAATCGTCAATATGTTTCTCCTCGCGTGTATCGAGACCTCATTACCCATGTTGTCTTTCTCGGCGCGCCCTCGACGGGCAAGACAACGCTAGCCCAGGCGTTGGCGGCGAAGCTCGAAACGGTTTGGATGCCGGAGTATGGGCGCGAGTATTGGAACGAACATCAAGTCAATCGCCGTTTGACCCGAGAACAGCTGGTCGAGATTGCGGTCGGTCATCGCGAACGAGAGGATCGACTTCTCGAGTCAGCAAATGGTGTGTTTCTGATCGATACGGATGCGACGACCACACTGCAGTTTTCATACTACTATCACGAATCCGCACACCCGGAGCTTGTTCGTTTGGCGGACGCGTGTCGCGATCGCTACGATCTCGTGTTCTTGTGTGAGTGCGATATTCCGTACGACGATACATGGGATCGGTCGGGAGCCGTGTTTCGGACAACGATGCAGCGTCGCATCGAATCGGATCTTCGAGCGAGAAAACGCCCCTATGTTCGCCTGACAGGATCTGTCGAGGAACGCTGTGCAGCGGTTCTTTCCAAGCTCGCCGATTTTAGAAAGTAGCCGTGAGCCGCGGGCTGTCGCAGATCCGCCGCGGAGGACTAGCCGCGTTATTGTGACTTACCATGAGAACCCAGCTGTCGCAATGGTTGACGTGCAATGAGCGGCAGCGGTACCGAACAAATAGATGCCCCTAAGCGCCGCTAGCGCGTGCGGCTCACATGCGGAATCGGCGAGCGGGGGACGTTAGTCCCCTGTTTCTTGTAGCGAGAACCGGCGTGCTAACACTAGGCGAGTTGCTGCAAGATGGAGACCGGATCCGAGAAACAGTGGGTTAACACCCACCGCTCGCCCAGCTGCCGCAAGCGACGTCGTGAGCCGCGGGCGCTAGCCGCGTTATTGTGACTTACCATGAGAACCCAGCTGTCGCAATGGTTGACGTGCAGTGAGCGGCAGCGGTAACGAACGAATAGATGCCCCTAAGCGCTGCTAGCGCGTACGGCTCACATGCGAAATCGGCGAGCGGGGGACGTTAGTCCCCTGTTTCTTGTAGCGAGAACCGGCGTGCTAATGCTCGTCGAGTTGCTGCAAGATGGACACCGGATCGGAGAAACAGTGGGTTTACACCCACCGCTCGCCCAGCTGCCGAAAGCGTTGACTTGAAGTGATCGGCAGCTGTCCTCAAAAATAGATGCCCCGACGCGCAGCTAGCGCTCGCGGCTCAGGGCGATTGTGATCCACGGGCCATCGCAGATCCGCCAGATCATTCCTGGATTCGTGGGCGCGCGGTGCTTTTCAGGGAGAATAACCACAGGCTCATTGGCAAAACGTGCCAATCGCTGCGACTCGTTCCAAAAGCGGAGGGCACGGGACTCGAACCCGCAACCCCTTACGGGGCACATCATTTCCAATGATGCCGCTAGCCATTCGCTTACCCTCCGAATCCTCAAACCCCGCCATGAGGCGTGGGCGTCCGGAAGAACAAAGTCTATCTTAGAGGACTCAATTCACAAGCCGGACTGATCCAAGATCACGGGATTTCAACGCATGCCAACCTCTCTCGCCTGGTTCTACCACCAAACGGAGACAGCCTATGCCCTGGTAATGGGCCAGCAAACGACTCCGGACCCCGCCAATCTCCAGGAAGACAACGTGCTCGTTGCCATCGAAGCTGTCTCGCTCAATTACCGAGACCTGATCGCCTGGAAAAATCTGGCCGGACGTCAGGTTTCCGGCCGGGTTCCCGCGTCCGATGGTGCTGGGACCGTCGTCGCCGTGGGACGCGCCGTCCAACAGTGGAAACCAGGTGACCGCGTGGCAGGCTGCTTTTTCCCCCGCTGGCAGTCCGGACCTTTCGATCTTTCGAACCACCAATACGATCTCGGCGGCAACCTGGATGGGATGCTCCGCCAGCATGCTGTGATGCACGAGGATGCCTGGGTACGCATTCCTTCGCACATGAAAACCCTTGAAGCCTCCACGCTGCCGTGTGCTGCGTTGACCGCATGGTACTCGCTTGTGTCGCGTGGGGGACTGAGACAAGGACAAACGGTGCTGGTGCTGGGGACAGGTGGCGTTTCGATCTTTGCGCTTCAGATTGCGAAACGCATGGGAGCACGCGTCGTGATCACGTCCAGTGATGATCGCAAACTGGAGCGCGCTCGGTCTCTCGGTGCGGATCATACGGTCAACTACAAGACCCATCCTCAATGGTCAGAGCAGGTATGGAAATGGACCGAGGGTCGCGGCGTCGATCATGTGGTCGAAGTCGGCGGCCCTGGTACGTTGGAGCAATCGATGCGAAGCGTCGCAGGAAGCGGCCATATCGCGCTCATCGGAGTCCTCACAGGTTTCGGCGCCCCCTCGACCAGCTTGTTCCCACTCCTGGCGCGCAACGTGACCTTGAACGGGATCTACGTCGGACCTCGGGACGAATTCGTTCGAATGAATCGGTTCTTCGAAGACCACGAGGTCGTTCCAGTGATCGATCGGGTTTTCTCGATGGATGACGTTCCTGACGCCTTCGCCTATCTGGCTAGTGGACAACACTTTGGCAAAGTGGTTATTCAGGTCGCTTAGACGCTTCTTTTGCTGCTTTGTGAAAGCGATCCAGCTGCCGACGATGATGCGGATCTCGCGGCTTGATGGATCGGCATCTCTCGGATATCTCGATGGCCTTAGCGATTTCTCCACGCGTAAACTCAACCTCTGCGAGGGTATCTAAGTATGTGTCGGTTGGACTTTGTTCTACGACGCGCATTGCCAATGTGTGAGCCATGTCCAGATCAAAGCCGCACTTAGCGGCAAGCCAGGCCGTGTTATTCGCGATCAACGTGTCGGTAGGGTATTTTTCAAGATGGGCTCGCATTGGGACTGCGTACAGTTCATACCATTTGCGAAGTGTTTCTTCTCCAAACTTGGATCGCACTTGAGGTACGACGTCGATCAACGTATTGATCTGTTCGGGGTAGATTGCGTGGGCGGAACGAATCAATGTATCAGCGAGCTTCTCATCACCCTCCTGGACGGCCTGCCAGAAGCATGCGGCGAAACAACGTTCGTATTCCATCGTCCAAAGTGGCCAGTCGACATCAGCCAACCCGCTGCTGGCTCCGCCCCCCTGATCCGGGAATTGATCTTCGGATCGGCTGCGGATCTCGTACAGCAAGTTCTCGATCGCAAGCTGGCGCAGATGCATCGTCCGCTCTGGATGCTGTGCGATCGAGCGGTGATACCAATCGGCCATGATTCGTGATCCATACCGCGTGTAAGCGTCCCCGAACCACAATTCATGCCAAGTGGAAGGGGCGTTGCGAACGAGCGATTCAAGGAGGAACAGAACTTCCGGTTGCGGCTCTAGCCTTTGGGTACGCCGCGTTGTTTGAAAGTAACGTTCAGTCCATTCCCACAAATCCATCCGGGACAACGACCGCTTCTGGAGAGCCATCCAATCATCGAAGCGTCGGGCGTTGGCCAAGCACTGGGTTGCGAGCACGTAGGCGTTCACGTCGTCTTGATGCCGATCTGCGATTTTGATACTCAACTGTGCAGCCTCATCGATGCGTCCCCATTTGGATGCATACTGAGCCATCAACAGGGATGCCGCATGGGAGTCCGCATGGTCCTGCAGCAGAGCCAGCCCTTCATCCGTTTTACCCAGCACATCCAAAATGTCGGCAAGATCGACGAGCATCGGTTCCAGCACGCTTGGATCATTGACGGACGAGCGGATCATCTCTCGAAAGACCTGCATGAGATCGGCATCGGTCCAATCCGTAGGCATCCGGCCTTGATGAAGGTCCTCGACGATCGCAATCCGTGACCGCGCGTCCATTTCCGGAAACCGTTGACGCAACGCATCGAAGAGAACGATGGCTGCAGAACGAATGTTGGAAAAGTTCTTGAAGAACAGGGTCTCTAAAGTAACGGCTCGAGTGTCACCCTGGACAGGTTGGACGCCGCGTTGAGTGAGAAGAAGATCGTTGCCTAAACGGTCGCCGTCTCGACGACTGCTCAGCTCTGCCAGCACTTCCAAGCGCGAATCGTCCAAGCCATATTTGCCCCACTCACTGAGAACACCATCCCAGACTTGAAGCGATTGCCCCCCTTCCGTCTCGTTGACATACTTGCGAATACGACGCATCAATTGCTCTTCTTGTGCCTTCCAACCGAGCCGATGAAACAGCGACTGGAATCGAATAGGTTTGGTAAGCGGACCTCCGCTCTTCATCCAACCTTCAAACCATCGATCGAGGGCTTCGACCGAGGGATCGGACAAGCCTTCGCTCTCCAGCAATCGATCGATCTCGTTATGGAAGAACAGAATCTCAAGCCACGTGTTTGGAGCATGGGATTGGAACAACTCTTCCCACGTTGGTCGATCACCAACGACCAACGCCATGAGTGCCTTCTGCTGATTGAAATAGCTCTTGGTTTTCGTCTTGTCGTTCTTGCGGAGCTCGTAAAAGACCAAGGCTTCCTCATGCCGTCCGAGGCATTCCAGCAGCAAGATGCGTTGCACGTCCCCCCAGCCTGTGATTCCGGTCCTCTTTTGCAAGGGATCGAGTTGCATCCAGGAATCCCATCGCTGATGTTCGATCAAAAGGTCTTCGTACTCTTCGACCAATCCATAGCGTTTTGCTGCGGCTAAGGCCTCGTCGATCTTCCCGTCGCGCTCGAGCGCAGCCACATGCACCTCTGGGATATCGATCGGCTCGTTGACTTGCCACTCGGGTGGCATACCAACGGCTCTCCAACGTTCGTTGAGTCCCACACGGACTCGCTTCTTTGGAAGGATGGCATTCAGTAATCGAGGAATTACTTCCTCATTGCCGTCCCGCCACGCAGCCGAGATGGCTTGATCGAATGGATTGTCAGCAGATCGATACTGCAGCATCTCTTCCCGGACAGACTCAGGAAGCATTTCAATCAAGTCAACGAGTTGCACCGTTTTGCGGTTGTCAATGTATTTGGTAATGACCGTAACATCCCCGTCGACGAGGGACTGATAGTCCGACATCATCTCCAGTCTCTCGTCCATCGTTCCGGGGATACCGCGAAGTCGGCGGATCCACAAAGCCAGTGCCGCTCGGTTGGGATCGGTCGATCGCGATTGCTCGTCCAACCAACCATCGATCTCCCACTTGGGATCGCACAGCTTGAGAAATGCAGCTTTCCGTTCCGAGAATCGACGGTCGTCGAGTTGATCTAGCAGGGATCGGGCGATTTCACGCTCATCGGCAATCGCATGTGTGGGGGCACCCAAACCACCGCCCCAGAGCCCAAAGATCAAAAATAGGTAGCTCAAGGTACGTCCCCAGACGTTGTTGGATCCGCTGAATGACACGTTGAACTGCGAGACCATAAACGGTGAGACCATGAGCTGCCACTCGAAGTTGATCGACTAAACAAATCCCTTATCGACCATTCTAGCATCGTCACCCGAATAGAGTCACGAAAACACAGCCAATCAGCCTTGAGAATGTCGGCGGATCATCCATTGCAGAGCTTCGTCGCAGGTCTGCACAGCTGACAGTCCGATATTGCTAGCAGCCAGTACACCACGTTGCTGCTCCAGCGCGAGAAACACGACGCAGTACCAATGTGTATTGGAACCATTGTGTGTCAGGATGCGTCCGCCAGCCCATTCGCGTTCGCCGCATCCCCAGCCTCCTGCGTAGTTCTCGCCTTGGCTTGGTCGATGCAATTGTTCGAGCGTGGTCCCCTTGATCGGTAAATCCTGCGGGTCCTTCGTCAGGTGAACGCGCAGGTACTTGATCCAGTCCGCCATTGACGCATGGACCGTACCTGCGGGTCCCAAGGCGGGCGGATTGTCTTGTTCGGTGGCGACGGAAAAGCCGAAGACACGATTGTGTCCCCAAGGCGATTGGTCCGGTTTGGTCTTCGAGGGTGGGCCGAATCCCGCCGATGTCATTCCGAGTGGCTCGAAGAGTCGACTGGTGATCTCATGCTCCCATGAATGTCCTCGCAGGTGTTCGATGACATGCCCGAGGACGGTATAGCCAAGATTGGAGTAGGTGAACTTTCCAACTGTCTCCGAGGGCCGTTTGCGCTGGACCAACCAATGCATGATGTCGCGCCGTAGGTCCACCACATCGGCATCCGGCGTTGCAAAGTCGTTCCAGGGTGGGTTGGCCATGGCACCACTTGTATGCTGGATCAGCTGCCGCATGCTGGTCTCACTCCAGCTCGACTCGGTCACCTTTCGATCGTCCTGGAAGACTTCTCCGAGCGTTGTATCCATCGACACTCGCCCTTCATCGATGAGCATTCCGAACAACGTTGCTGTCATACTCTTGGTGCACGAACCCAGATGCATGGGGTCGTCGACCTGCAATGCGTCGTCGCTGCCGGCTTTCCGGTAACCAACAGCCCCCAACGTTGTCTCACCTTGCAGCGTGAAGTGACCTGCGATCAACCCGGGCAGGTTCCCTTTTTTCCGAAGCGACTCCAGAGCGGTCGAGAGGTCTTCCGACTCCTCATTCTCGCCGCGGGCTTCTTTCATGAAGAATGGAAGGGCAGTCGATGCCAAGGCCGTACGACAAAATTCTCGACGGCCAAGCCTCCGGCGGCGGGCAACTGGTATACTCTTCACTTCTTCATTCTCCGTGTATTCTGGCACATCGATTTCGGAGGTTGCAACCATGAGCGACGTTTCACCGGCTCCACCTATGGGATCCCCTAGCAAAGAAGAATGCACCTGGGGAATGGCAAGTCATTTGCTTGGATTGATAGGATTCATCGGACCCTTGGTCGTTTGGCTCATCAAAAAGGATACGATGCCGTTCGTCGATGACCAAGGAAAGGAATCTCTCAATTTTCAGATTACTGTATTGATCGCGTATTTTGCGGCCGCTATCACGAGCTGCATCGCGATCGGAATCTTCTTGGTGCCGCTGGTTTTGGTCGCCAACATCGTGTTTTGCATCTTGGCTGCCGTCAAAGCCAACAGCGGTGTCGCGTACCGATATCCGGTCACCCTGCGACTGATCAAATAGATGCGGCTGATCCAATAAACCCGTAATCAGTTCAGCTCCCTCTTCCCCTTGTCGCCGCGCTGCGCCACAGCCCGATCCAGATCTGCAATCCATGCATCGCATTCCGCATCGCTTGGCATGCGCCAATCCCCTCGGGGCGACAAAGAGACGGTGCCGATTTTGGGTCCGTCTGGAACGCAACTTCGCTTGAATTGGGATGCAAAGAACCGTCGCACAAACGTCTTCAAGACGTCCACCATTTCGGAAAATGAGTAATCGCGATCGAACTCAGCCTGCTCGGCAAGGTGCAAAATCTTCGTCGGTGATGCCCCCCCTCGCACGAAGTGATACAGAAAAAAATCATGCAGTTCATACGGACCGATTGTACCTTCGGTGTGCTGATGGATGGATTGGTCACTTGCCAACGGAAGCAATTCCGGTGTGATCGGCGTATCGACAATCTGCAGCAGGATCTGACGGAGCTCCCCTTCGGCAAAATGTTCAGCCACATACTTCACCAAGAAGCGGACCATGGTCTTGGGGACGGATCCATTGACGTTGTACATCGACATGTGGTCAGCGTTGTAGGTGCACCATCCCAACGCCAGTTCTGACATGTCTCCAGTCCCGAGAACGAAGCCGCGGCTCATCAATAGCAACGTCCGCATACGGGCTTGCACGTTCTCGAATACCAGGTCGTGGCGACGCTCTTCGGGAAGCTGTTCGAGAACCTTCTGCAATTCTTCTGCATCGTATCGTTCGGTATCAACACCGAACGGCAGATGCCGCAAGCTCTGGAAAATGCGAAGGCAACTCGTTCGGATATCGACACATTCGGATTGAATGCCCAAATGCAACATCAACGACTCCGCATTGCTGCGCGTTCGGTTGGTGGTACCGAATCCTGGCATGGTCATCCCGAGGATACGAGTACGTTCCCATCCCAGCATGTCGCACATCTTGACCGCAACCAGCAACGCAAGCGTGCTGTCGAGCCCACCGGAAACTCCGATGACCAACGGCATCGATTCCGGGATCCGAGTCACTCGTTTTGCTAACGAGGCGCATTGAATTTCAAATACATCGGAACATCGTTGTTCGAGTTCCTTCGTCGATTGAGGAACGAACGGATGGGGATCTACCCATCGCTTCAACGGTCTCGAAGCGATCGACAATTCGAAAGGGATGGTTCGATAGGTTGAAGACTGGCTCTTGTACTCCGCTGCTTGATGCATCGTGTGCATGGTTCGACGATCATGTTGAAGTCGATCCAAGTCCACGTCGCTGGTAGCGAAGCTTGAAAGTCCATCGAAATGCGACTCCGGCTTCAAGCACATTCCAGTCCCGACACGCTGGGACTGCGCTAGTGTCGTGCCGTTTTCCGCGATCAAGCAATGACCGCCGAAGACCAAGTCCGTTGTCGATTCGGAGGGGCCCGAACTGGCATACGCATAAGCAGCAATGCAACGCCCTGATTGCATGGCCACAAGCTGCTGTCGGTATGCCGCCTTGCCAATCGTCTCATTGCTTGCCGACAGGTTCAGAAGAACGTTCGCACCCGCAATGGCATGCGAGCTGCTGGGGGGATTGGGAACCCACAAGTCCTCGCAAATCTCAACCGCAACCGTGGCTAGCCCACAAGTGAACAGCAAGGCAGATCCAAAGGGCACCGGGCCGTGTCCTGGCAACTCGAACTCTTCGACACTGGCATCGCGGCCCGAGTGAAACCAACGCGATTCATAGAACTCGCCGTAAGTGGGCAAGTGCAACTTCGGAACCAATCCCAAGACCCTTCCGTTACCGAGCACTGCTGCGACGTTGAACAGACGCCCATGCAAGTCGATCGGTAAACCAACAACCACCAGCTGTTGCCCAACCGCCCTGGCTAAGTGTCTTAATTCGTCGAGGCAAGAGTCCAGCATCGTTCTTTGCAGGAACAACTCACCGCATGTGTACCCACTCAGACACAATTCTCCGAAAACGACGATGTCCGAATCCTGCAACTGGGTCAACGCGCGTTCGATCGAAAGCCGGTTGGATACCGGATCGGCAACACGTGTGGGAGTACAAGCAGCGGTCAAACGGAGGAAATCAAGAGGATGCATTCCAGAGCTTTCTAACAAGGATCAACGCGCGGAACTACGGTGGAAGTGAACATGCTTCCATTTACCGTGCTGGCGCTGCCACACGCGCGTTTCCTCCATCGAAACAGTAACCGGCTTTCCGTCCGCCAACTTCTGTGTCAATCGAATGTACGCGATCACAGCAACATCCCCCATAATGCGAATATGGGGAGCCACAATCGTTGATTGGATCGGTGATGAGGATGCTGGTAGATTGAAGTAGTAGTGATGAAACTCCAGTCCATCCACCAAATTCCCCATAGCTTCTGGTTCGAAGCAAGTCAGGGAGGGACAACAGAGCTCTTTGTACGTGTCCCAATCGCTCCGCGCGATGCAGACCAGCAGCCGCTGCGTCAAGTCGAGGATGGCGTCACGATCCGATTGTAGGGACATCTGCGGCAGTTCTTCCAGTGCAAGAGGTTCGAGAATCCGTCAGTGGGGCAACCCTGGATGGGGCTCATTGATTGGTCCCATTGTGTCCGACGAGCCACAAGGATGCTACCCACGGTAAATATAACGGTTTTAACGGCAACACCAGGGAAACGGTTGCCATCGATGACGTGGGGGCGGCAGGTCGATATAGGTCGAACGCGGCGATTCATCCACCCGTTCGGAAGCTTTCACGCATGTCGACATCCGATCCCATCGACCGATTCCTTCAACAGGAAGTCGCCTCGGCGACTCCCGCCAAACTCCATTGGCTATTGCTGCGGCGCGCCCACTCCCTCTCGGTCGCCATCCAAGGGCTGTGGGAAAAACAAGACTACCAGGGGGCTCAGCAGTGGCTCATTCTGGTCCGTGAAATCCTAACCGAGTTGCTTGCCGGAATAGTCGACCCAAACCACCCACTCGCGCGTCAGCAGTCCGATCTCTACATTTTTCTGTCGGCCCTGTTGGCTTCCGCAGAGCAAGGGCGAGACACGGCCGCACTGAAGGATCTCCGAGAGATCCTTGAAATCGAGATGATCTCTTGGGAAATGTTGGTCCGACGCGAGGCTCAAACCGGGCAATCAGCCGCCGCATCGGGAGACCTTGCCCCCGCTGGCCTGGATTTTAGCGCTTAACCGCGACAACGTTTTCGGGAACATAACTCATCCCGAGCCGTCCCCTTCAATGCCACTACCGCTCAACGAGCGGTAGTGGCGTAGGCATCCTGCCTGCGAACTGCACAACATGTAGTGAAAGCATTGCCGAATTACCGGCACATTTTGACAGGCTTGAAGCCTATCCCACTTTCGTTGAACAGAGATTTTGAGGTTTTCGACCAGCGTCTATCCAATTCGACTCAGCGATGACGCCTTCTTGGTTCGAATGATAGCATCGAGAAATTGCTGGAAACTCCTTTCGCATTGGAGCGCTGCGAAAGCTACACTTTGCGTACCCTGACCGAATTTGATTGGCACGCCGCCAAGGAGCAGATCGATGTGTGGAATAGTTGGCTACGTTGGCAACCAGGACGCGTGTCCTTTCCTGCTGACCGGACTGCGGCGTCTAGAGTATCGAGGTTACGATAGCGCCGGCATAGCGACCCTGGGGGAGTCGGGTCATTTGCACCTGGCCCGGGCTGTGGGTCGGATCGAGGCATTAGCCGAACGGATCGCCGGAGCCCCGATGCCTGGCGTGATCGGTATTGGGCACACTCGATGGGCAACCCATGGTGCTGCGACGCCTGAAAACGCGCACCCGCATCTGGGAGGTGCTGGCAATGTGGCCATCGTTCACAATGGCGTGATCGAAAACTATCAGATTCTGAAAGAGATGCTGATCGAGAAGGGATATCAATTCCACTCGGCAACGGATACCGAAGTCATCGCCCACCTGATCGCGGACGCTCTCAAGACGCTGATGGAAGCGCCTGCCAGTGCCTTACCTCGGCAAGGTGGTACCGATGGCCGCAACGCCATGTTTGTCGAAGCCGTTCGCGCTTCGCTCCCATCGCTTCGAGGCACATACGGTCTCGTGGTCATGTTCCGCGATCGACCAGATCTCCTCATCGCTGCTCGATGCGGTAGCCCGTTGGTTCTAGGGGTGGGACGAGGTGAACAGTTCATCGCCAGTGACACCTCGCCGTTGGTCGGACATACCGATCGCATCATTTACCTCGCGGATCATCAGTTGGCTGTCGTTTCCAAGGATTCGATCCAGGTCGTTCATCGGGATCAAGGTCGCATTCGTCCCGAAGTGCGGATCCTGGAAGCCCAGGACAACGACGTCAGTTGCGAAGGTTACGCGCACTACATGCTCAAAGAAATCTACGAGCAGCCCACTTCGCTGCGAAACGCGATGCGAGGTCGTCTGGATCGCGAAAATGCCACCTCCAAATTTGGTGGTCTCAATCTGACTCCTTCGCAGCTGCGAAGCATCAATCGCATTATCCTGACCGCATGTGGAACCAGCTGGCACTCGGCCCTCACGGGTGAATACCTTATCGAAGAATTCGCGCGGCTCCCGGTCGAAGTCGAATACGCGAGCGAACTGCGGTATCGCAATCCTCCGGTCGATCACGACACCCTCATCTTCGGGATCACGCAAAGTGGTGAGACCGCCGACACATTGGCCGCACTGCGCGAGATGAAACGAAAAGGGCATCACACACTCGCGATCTGCAACGTTATCGGCAGCAGCATCGCTCAGGAAGCCGATGGGGGTGTCTACTTGCACGCCGGTCCAGAGATCGGCGTGGCGTCCACCAAAGCATTCACTTCGCAGCTATGTGTCTTGGCCATGCTGGCCTTGTATTTCGGACGTCTGAGACATCTCAGTTACGAAGCAGGTCAACGGATCATCGATAATCTTGAAGCCCTGCCAGATGCCGTTGAAAAGGCGCTTGAGTGCAATGCGGTGACGCGTGTAATCGCTGACAAGTACAAGGATGCAACCAACTTCCTGTACCTTGGGCGACACTACAACTTTCCGACAGCGCTCGAAGGGGCGCTGAAGCTGAAAGAAATCAGCTACATCCACGCCGAAGGTTACCCTGCAGCTGAAATGAAGCACGGGCCGATCGCGCTGGTGGATGAGCATACGCCGTCTGTGTTCCTGCTATCGAGGTCGCACGTCTACGACAAAGTGATGAGCAACCTCCAAGAAGTCAAAGCCCGAGGTGGACCGGTCATTGCGATCGTCGACCAGTACGACAAGAAACTGGAATCGCTCGTCGATGACCTCATTGAAATCCCAGCCGTAGAGGATTTCTTGCAACCGGTTGTCGCAGCGATCCCATTACAGTTGCTGGCCTACCACATCGCAATCGCACGAGGTTGTGATGTCGACAAGCCGCGGAATCTCGCCAAGAGTGTTACGGTGGAGTAGACCTCGAGTCGAATGGGCTTCCTGCCAGGCGGATCTCAATGTCGGATTTCCAGTTTGATGCCGGAACACTCACGTTAGAGAACTGGCCCGCAGACGCGATTCGCCATTTCTTTCCAGAAATCCCTTGGCAATGGGACCCGCGAATCGAAAAATGGCGTTGCGATGCAGTGCATTACCATCGCATTGTCGAGATTGCGTGCGTCTGTCAACTCGATCTGGGACAGCTCGATCCTGGAGAATCGATCTCGCGAGATTCTTCTGTCCGCTGGCCTTCGATCACGTTGCCAACGCCGCGCCCGGAACAAGAGCGAGCCATCGCGGCCTGGTGCCATACGCGGCGAGGTGTCGTGGTCATGCCTACGGGTACGGGCAAGACCGAGGTCGCCTTGCACGTGATGGCCAACACCTGCTGCTCCACACTTGTCGTCGCTCCGGTCCGAGATCTCATGTATCAGTGGCACCGACGGATTCTGAGAGGACTTGGATACGATGCTGGAATACTCGGTGACAGCCACGCCAATGTCCGGCCGGTCACCGTGACCACGTATGCCAGCGCGTGCATCCACATGCAAACCATTGGCGATCGTTTCGATCTCTTGATCTTCGATGAATGCCATCACTTGAGTGGCCCGATTCGGAGCGATGCAGCAAGGCAATCGATTGCGAAGCAACGTCTCGGACTGACCGCGACTCTCGAGTCATCGGATAGCGCGATGCGCGCCGTAGCTGACTTGATCGGGCCTATTGTCTACCGACTCCCGATCAGCGAAGTCCGTGGGAACACGTTGGCGGACTATGATGTGGTTCGAATTCCAGTGGCTCTCAACGCGCCGGAGCGCGCGAGGTACGATCAACTAGCGGAACAGATCGCCTCCTACGTTTATGAACGACGCCAGCAAGAGCCGGAGTTTGAGTGGCGTAATCTGTCGGCCGAAAGTCTCACCGACGGGGCCGCCTCTCAAATCCTGCGAGCCTTCCGTGAGAAGCAATCGATCGAAGAGCGAGCGACCGAAAAGTTTCGGGTCCTCGAAGACTTGTTTCGTCTGCATCTCGGCAGTCCCATGCTAGTCTTTACGGGTTCTAATATCATGGCCCGCGAGATCTCACTTCGGTTTTTGATCCCCTGCTTGCTCAGTCACTGCGGCAAGCGAGAGCGTCTCGACTACCTTGAGGGACTTCGAGACCGACGGTACCCGGCACTGGTCGCGAATCAAGTCCTCGATGAGGGCGTCGATCTGCCCGAAGTCAAAGTCGCTGTGATCCTCGGAGGCAAATCGTCGACGCGTCAAGCCAAACAGCGATTGGGGCGTATCCTCCGCCGACAGGGAGACGCCCGAGCCACGCTCTATGAAGTCGTGACGGAGGATACCAACGAAGTCAAACGATCCAGAAAACGGAGACGCAACGACGCGTATCCGCGCGCTCGCCAACGAGCACCTCGCCCACGCCAAAACCCGCACCCCGAGACCGGTAAACCATGAGGCGGAAAATGATGCCGCGAACACGTCTGGCAAGCGGGGGACGTCAGTCCCCTGTTTCTCGAACTCGAGTGCCGACGTTCTACCATTCCCCAACGCACCGCGATGTTCGCCGAATGGAGAAAGCAAGGTAGCGGGCGGGAAGAAGGGTCTGGGGTGCGGGAAACAGTGGGTTAACACCCACCGCTCGCCTGGCCGCCGCAATCGTTGACGTGAGCCGCGGGCGCTAGCCGCGTTATTGGACCGTGTTACAGTAACAACGCTGACGCAATCGTTGAATCGCAGTGAGCGACAGCAGTACAGGAAGATGGCGATGCCCCGGAACGCAGCTAGCGCTTGCGGCTCAGTGCCCGTGTGAGCCGCGGGCGCTAGCCGCGTTACTGGACCGTGTTACAGCAATCCAGCTGACGCAATCGTTGAATCGCAGTGAGCGGCAGCCGTACCGAGAATGGCAATGCCCCGGAACGCAGCTAGCGCTTGCGGCTCAGGACGCCCACGCCGCGGGCGTTATGCCGCGACAACCGCTATCATAGTCGTTTGCGCACCCAGCAATCGAAAATCCGCGAGCCAAGAGGCAGAAACGAAATCATGCTAACTCGCGAACTCGCCATCGCTCGAATTGAAAACGGAAGAGTCTATCCAGATCGGCTTACGATGGCCTCCCATGCCAACTATCCCACGTTGGCTGAGCGAATGATCGCGATCTATGAAAATGGTATCCATAAGACCCGGCAAGAGCTTCATCGAGAAATCGCCAACATCCTCGAGGAAGATCCTGCCTGTCCGATTCGTCGCATCGGCGCGTTCTGCAAACTACTCGACGAATGTGGTCGTTTTGATCGAGGCAAACCGAAACGGGCTTCCGAACTTCGTAGACAAGTCTTTACCCTGGCGGCCCAATACCACCCACTGGTCACCCATCCTGAATCGATGCTCGAACATCAAGAGATGATCGCTAAACAATCCATTGCACCGAAGTTGGGTATGGAATGGCCGGAGCTGCAGCGTCGACTCTATGAAGACTTGATCGAGAATCATCGGCTTCGCGCGTTTCATGCGCCCGCTGCTCCAGTGGAACTCTTGTCCCGGTACAACGTCGCACAAACGCAAGCTGCTCTCCTCAATGCCGTCTCGATTCGGATTGAGGCCACGACCGATTGGAAGTGGATTCTGCGTTACGCGAAATTGGCTGGATTGCTCCACCGCATTTATGCAATCCCCGGCGGCTATCGTATCGAGCTCGACGGTCCCGCATCCGTTCTGCGACGGACCCATCGCTATGGAGCCTCGATGGCCAAGTTTCTTCCGGGATTATTGTCGTGCCAGGGGTGGAACATGGTGGCTTCGATGCGGGCCAAGCGAGAGAATGGATTCTCGGGACCGGTACTCGAACTGAGTGACCGCTCGGGATTGCGAACCTCGGTCAAGCGACAGGAAAACGTCGACTCCGAACTTGAGATGGCCTGGATCCAGGCCTGGGGAGCGGAATCGCATGGCGGTTGGTCGCTGATTCGAGAAGGGGAAGTTTTGGTGCGAGGTCAGCGAGCCTTTGTTCCTGATTTCATCTTGCTTCACGAGAGTGGCCGTCGTGTCTCGTTGGAAATTGCAGGTTTCTGGACCCCGGAATACATCGAGCATCGTGCCGAGGCACTCTCCCTTTTTGCAGACATTCCCATGATCGTAGCCATTCCGAAGGGCAATCTTGAGCCCTGGCAAGGTTTCCCTTGGTCTTCCTTGCACCAAAAAGTCATTTTCGGCAAGCGCCTCAAGCCCGAACAGGTCGTGGAAGTCCTTCAAAGCTTGCTGGCAAGGGATTGAAGGCTTGGCTGGAAGGGGGATTTGGACCATACTTGAGTTAACTTTAAGAGTGAAATTGCGGCTTAGTTGAGGGCCCGGATCCGATCAGATCGGCAGGAGGGTCTGCTCCGCGTTTCATTCCCTCCCGTTCCGAACCAACATCGTTTTCCCCTCGGCCTTCCTCCCATGCTGTTTCGCAAAGCTCGGCTGACCGTGCCGGCCATCCTGTTCCTGGTCCTCCTACGAGTTGCCATCGGTTGGCACTTTTTCCAGGAAGGGGTAACCAAAGTTCGAGACGGCGGGTTTTCGTCGACCCCTTTTCTCGCTGCCGCCAAAGGTCCTTTCGCGGATCGCTTTCACGCGATGATCCCGGACTACGACGGATCGATTCGCATGGACGCCAAGCGGATGAGCGAAGTCTGCCAGGCCTTTGCTAAAAAAGCCTCCGAAGACTTCGGGTTCGATGAAGCCCAACAGACCGCGGTTGAGGACATCCTCAAGGAATTCGCTGCCAAGAGAAAAGAAACGTACGATCAATGGAAACCGGAGATCGAACAATACACCCAAGGCATCGAGCGGATGAATGCTCTGAAGGAGGACTCCTCTCGAGCCAACGTCGAATCGCTCCGGCAGCAACGCGACAAAATCGAAGCGGAGTGGAGAACGCTTGGGCGCCCCATCCTTGCCGAAATTGACCAGAACGTCCGAGAACTGGAAGATCGCATCAACGCAGTCGCCACGGATGAACAAGCCGCACCCGACCCTGCCAAGCCCGCGAAAGGCGCGGACGGCAAGCCGATTCGCAAACGTATCGAGTTCAAGTTCCCGGGCGAACCTGAAATCACGGTCCGTCAAGTCGACCGCATCATCCCCATCTTCGACATGGTGGTCGGCATCCTGCTGCTGTTAGGATTGCTCACCCCATTGGCCGGTATCGCTGCGGGGCTGTTCCTGGTTTCGGTGGTGATGAGCCAATTTCCAGGCTATCCCGGAACTCAACCGACTTACTATCAAGCCATCGAAATGCTCGCGTGCTTCCTTGTCGCATTCGCGGACGCTGGAAGGTATGCAGGCCTTGACTTTATTCCATGGAGTTTCTGGAACCGGAACGCCAAAGTTCCGGCCAACGTATAACACCGTTCATCATTCATTTGCACCAACCAATATCCCAAGAGGATTGAAACCATGCGAACCTTGAGCCCAGAAGATAAGATCATCGGCCAAGACAACTACCATGAAGCCATCGGCTTCACCCGCCGCGAATTCTTGCAAGGTGTCATCGCTGCGGGGGCGGTGAGCGGTGCAGGCCTTGGAGCCATGTACTTCGGCTACGAAAAGTTCGCTGACCCAGTACGCGTCGGTGTCATCGGAACAGGCGACGAAGGTTGCGTTCTGATCGGCGGTTGCACCCCCGAATATGTGCAAGTCACCGCCGTGGCTGACATCCGTCCTTACAGCATTTACCGCGCCTTCCACGGCGACTGGACCACCCCGACCCGTCCGGGGTTGATCAAACAATACAAGTACGCCAATGAAGACGAAGCCAAGAAGAATGTCAAAGTCTATGACGCTTCCAATGGCGGTGTCGATGCGTTGCTCAATGATGACAGTATCGAAGCCATCATTATCGCGTTGCCTTTGCATTTGCATGCCCCAATCGCCATCCAGGCGATGATGAAGGGGAAGCACGTGTTGACGGAAAAGCTCATGGCCCACAACGTTGCACAATGCAAGGTCATGGCTCGCCTCTCCAAAGAACTGAAGAGCTCGTCCGGTCAGCCTCTCTATTTGGCTACCGGCCATCAACGCCATTACAGTGTTCTCTACGACAACGCCGTGCACTTGCTCCGATGGGGAATGCTAGGTCAACTTCACCATATTCGCGCCCAATGGCATCGAGGCAACTTGCCTGGGAACGATTCGTGGCAACCACCAATGGTCGGCGGAGATCCGGAAACCAAGGTCGACAAGATCAAAGCCGATTACGAGAAGTACGTCAAGGAACTCGAAAAGGCCAAGAGCCCATCAGAGATCGAGCAAGCGACCCGCAAGGTCAAGCAGCAAGAGGCATGGATGCAAGACATCGTGGACGCCGCGCGATTCGGATACGTCGAGCGCGAAATGGGCAAGCGAACCATCTCCGCCATGGAGGAGCTGGTACGGTGGCGACTCTTCGATCGAACCAGTGCAGGCTTGATGGGTGAACTGGGTAGCCACCAGCTCGATGCAGCGACCATCTTCTGCAGTGCCCTTCGCAAGGATGGCAAGAAGGCTCGACCCTTGACGGTTCATGCCGTCGGCGGCCGCCATATCTTCCCCGCCGATCGCGATGCCGATGACCATGTCTACTGCATGTTCGAGTTCCCCGGCCCTGAGTACGACGAACGCTTTGACCTCGGCTTCAAACAGCCTGGGGGAGTCAAGGGTTTGCCAGGCTACGACCAGGACCCCAACAAGAAGGTCGTGGTCACGTATTCCTCGATCAATGGCAACACCTATGGTGGTTACGGAGAAGTTGTCCTCGGTACCAAGGGAACGTTGATCCTCGAAAAGGAACAAGATGTCTATCTCTATGCCAAGGGGGACACGGGAGCAGCCGCTGGGGTCAAAGCAGCCGGCAGCGGCTACGCGCTCGACACTCAAGCGAGCGGTGGTACGTCGGCCCCAGTCTCCAAAGCTGCCTCCTCCTCAGGTCCGGTCAGTCGTGGTTACACCGAAGAGATCGAGCACTGGGCCTACTGCATCCGCAATAACTCTCCGGAAAACAAACCACGTTGTTATCCCGAAGTTGCGATGGCGGACGCAATCATCGCTCTCACGACCAACGTGGCGTTGCGAAAGTCGGCAAAAGGCGAAGCAGGTTTCGTCCAGTTCGAGGACGCTTGGTTTGATGTCGATAACGACGCGACCCCCGATGGAAGCAGCGTTGCCGATGAAATGCAACGACTCAAAGAATACAAGATACCTACCTAGGAATGGATGGCATGGCAACGGTTAGCGAATCGCAAGCAACGAACTCCCGCATCGCTCCAACGGGGTGGGTGATTCGTGGCAAACGGTTCGTTGTTCCGTTCGTGATCGTCTTGTGTCTGCTGATCTGTGTACTGGGCTACGTCACCCTCCGCAGGATTCCCGTTGACATTCTGCCGTCGTTCAAGACTCCTGCAGTGCAAGTCTTGACGCTCTATCCGGGGATGTAGTGACGTCGGAGCGGAGTCGGTCAGCCGCCTACTTGGGCGGCATGCCATCGGGCGTCAGATACATTTCACCCGGGCCGAGATGATCGTACCAGGTGAACT
>JALOQW010000252.1 GCA_025459275.1 Pirellula sp. | reverse complement strand
ATGCGATTGTTGCCATCCCCACACTTCAACTCCACATTGGTAAAGCCTTGCAGATTGATCCCTTGCCGGCCGTCACTCGCAATGAGGAATCCGTCATAAAGAATCCAATCGGTATCCGCATCCGCGATGTAGGTGGATACTGGCCCACCGGCAAAATCATAGGTGGCATTGATCCGATCGGCGCCGGGTTCGACGATCCCGATATCGGTATTCAATACCACATCACCGACCGTTCGTTGTGATCCATCCCGTTTCCTCAAGCTGGCCTCGCCAAGAACCGTGACGGTTCCTGACCCAGCGCTGTAACGCCGGTTGTTGCTCACCAATCCGATGGAGACGATGTCGAGAGCATCAAGGGTGAAGACCTCGTCGGATGTTGTGACCCCGTCTTGGTTGGCATCTTTCCATACCTTGAGATTCGTCCACTCACTATCCAAACTATCCAGTCGATCGTCCCCATTGGCATCAAACAGAATTCGCAGTGCATCCAGATCCGAATTGGCGGTTGGAGCCAGACTGACAAAGCTCAACTCATTGCGAGAAACTTGAATCGCGCCATCCAGGTCAATGAACAGCCAACCGTCGTTGGGCCCCAACCACGCGGTGGGCTCGGGGGTTCCTGTCCCATTGAAGTCGAACTTAGGTCCGTTTGGCGTCCTGGCCACGAATTGCAGTCCATCCCCTGTCAAATCAAGGGCTACCGGCGCGGTACCTTGGAGGCTGACACTGGCCACGTATTCGAACAAGCCATTCGTCGGTAGCTGAAGATCATCCGCTTGATTGGTGAAGTTGATGTTCCCTTCGGCACGGAATCTCTGAAGCCCGAATGCGTCAAAGCCAGATACTCCAATGGTTAACTCGCTTACGATCGGAGCGCCAAGCGGATCATTGGCGGAGGACGTTTGCAGCACGACATCCTTGATGTCAAAGAACTGCAGGGTGGGTAATGCCGTTCCAGCAATCGAGCCACCGATGGTATTGGTGCGAGCACCCGCAACAAGGACAGATTGTCTCTCGGGCAAAGTGCGAGTCGCCGGAGGATTGATTTGCCGTACAAATGCATAGCCGCTACCGTCGGTATCAATCACGACTGGACGCCCCGCACGCTGCGGTGCACCGAGCAACGCCAGGTCTCCTTGAATAGCTACTGCAAAACCGACGTTATCGCCAGTGAAAGCGTCACCACCGGTCAAGGTGGGATCGATGCTGTCGGCGGGGGTTTCAAGAGTCCAGAGACCGTTGCTCTTGATCCCGTAACTGAAGGCTTCGCCACGGCCCTGACTGCGACCGGGGGCTCCCACGATCAATTGCACGCCATCAATGGCGACCGAAGTACCGAATCGATCTCCCGCATTGGCACCTGCTGAGTAGTCGAGATTGGTTTGTACCCATGGGGTGGTTGAGGTTGGTCGCTCGAATACGAAGGCCGCACCCCGACTCGATTGGGCCCCTGGTGCACCAACCACGACGTACTTGCCGCTGACATCCAAGGATGTACCGAACTCATCGCCGTTGCTCGCAGAGGTTCGCGGTAACGCACTTGGACCTGCCGTCACGTTCGATGGAACGTCCTGGGGCAAGAGTGCGAGACTATAAACGTAAACAGCACCCGGTCCAGAGGCTTGGTTCGGTGCGCCAACAAACAAGCTCGTTGCGTCGACGCGAACCGAAGTTCCGAAACGATTATTGGACTGCGGAGTCACCAGCTTCGCATCGGAAGACCATTGCCCAGCAATCCGTCGGAGCAAATAGACAGATGCGGAGGAGGCCGATGGAGCACCCACTGCTGCATAATCCCCATCGATGGAGACAGAGCTGCCAGCGCGGCCATTGACCGTATCTCCGACGACTTGATGCTGTAGAATCCACGAGCCATTCACTCGCTGATAAACATAGGCAGCTCCTCGATCGTCATTGCGACCAGGCGAGCCGACCACCAGTTGATCCCCTTGGATGGCAATGCTCGCGCCGAACTCGTCCCCATTTTGGAAGCCAGGGGCTTCCAGCTGGGCACTGAACTCCCAAACAGGGTTCAGATTCGTACCGGTGTTGTTGAACAAGAAGATCGCGCCATGGTTGCCAAAATCCGGTGCCCCAAGAACGGCCGTTGTCCCAGAGATCGCAACACTTGACCCAAGTTTTGCTTTGGCGAGACTCGCCGGTGTGTTCAAATCAGGACCCAAGTTGGGTGACCACGCAGGTCCTCGCTGCCGGAAGTTGTACAGGAATCGGTTGCTCGCGATGGAGGAGTTATTCCCTACGACATAGACACCATCGCTAATGATCGACGGTGCTACGCCGAACTGCACAGCCGACGTATCCACGACCGTACGACCACCATTCCCCGAATCAAAGCGATACGGCCGAAGCTGAACACCTTGATAAACAGCGTTGGAGTTGTAGAGATAGGCGGCGCCCGTGTTCGGTTGGCCGCCATTGTCAGCGGTCGGTGCTCCAATCAAAACAAGCGAGCCAACGTTTGATATCGTCTGCGATCCACCGAATCCACCTCCTTGTTGTCCAGCTGGGACATTGAAGTTGCGATCCAGCGTCAGGCTCGACAACTGCACGTTGTACAGGCCAACCTGATTGCTGCTCGGAGCCCCAGTAAAGATCTTGCCAGGGATCGCGGATACCTCAGAACCAAATCCTCCGAATCCGTTCGCGATGGCATTATTCGTCCGTGCAATTCGAACCTGGTCATTGAGGCCTTGCATGCGGACATTCCAAGCCAAGAAGTCGGGTTGGCTCAATTGGTAGGTGGCCGTGCGATTGCGACCTGAAGCACCCACGACGACCGAGTCACCCACGATATCGACGCTCGAGCCCCATGCTGCGTTCGCCATCGAGAACAAATAGTAAGTTGATACGTCGGCTGTTGATATCGGCTGGATTTGTGAGTGATCAACCTTGTCAATAATGTTCCGATAATGGCTGAGGTCGTTGAATCCGCCACCTGCGTTGCTGTTTCGGAAGTAAACGATCAACGAAGAGTCATAGGAATCGTTGCTGAGGGTGAGGTCATCTTCTCCGAGGAGGTTGTTGTCCTTCAAGACGATTCGCGTTCTAGGACGCAATCGGACGGCGACGGTATTGTCATCCATGTCATCCTCGCCCGCATCGTACTTCTCCAAGTCATGCGAACCAGGCGACTCCCATCCCCACCAAGGACCATTGTCATAAATCCGGAATGAGACTCCACCGGTATTTTGCGGATTCTTGCCTGCCTGGAATGTGGAGGTCTGAAGAGGCAGGTTCGGATCATCGGGCATCAGCAACCGATCGTAACTCCATGCATTGGAATTCAGACTGTACAAGTGCGCGGCCCCCACGGGGGAACTGGTCACTGCTCCAGGGGCACTGTTGGTAATCGTTGCCGCAAAGGATGCAGCCCCGCGGCCCAGGTCCAAGAGATAATTTGGTTTGCCTTGACTGGTGTTGTAATACTTGACCGTCGCTTGCGGAGCACCTACGACCAATCGGTTGCCATCAATGGCAACGGACTGACCATATCCTCCACCCATCGCACTCCCGTCGATGAAGGACTGCTGGCTCCATGAGCCATTGGTTTCGCGACGGAAAACATAGACGTAATCGGAGGATGTTCCGACGACGAGTCGACCATTTGTGGAATCGAGATCCATATCGATCCCGAAATCGTTGGTTCGATTCATTACCCAGCCTGAAAGGGTTGTCGAAGGACGCCAGAAGAGCCCTTCGTTGATGTAGGTGTACACTACCTTCGCCGTGCGATCGGCGACAAACAGAGTACGGGATATCGGATCGTATGCAGTCCCCGACGTCGGGTTTTGGAATGCAAGTTTCTCTGAATACATGGACTCCAGCGTCACACTTGGCAAGACTCCCGACGTGGTGAACGTTCGTATAGCGCCGAGGTTACTTCGTGACTCACCGGCTACTTCGTCGTAACCGGGGATACCGACCATGGCCCGCGCTGCTCCGATATTGGGATCGCGCCATATCGCCACCGACTCGCCGAAGCGATCGTTCTCCGCTGGACTGGTGGCTTGAAGTCTTCCAGAGCCCGATGCCCCGGAGGACCGAGTCCAACTGGACCGTCGATCCGTTCCCGCCGTTCCGTTCTGAAGTTCGTAGAAGATATAAGCGGCACCGGTCTGCAAAGCTCCGCCCGACGAGTGTCCTGGAGCTCCTGCGATGACATATTGACTGTCCAACGCAACTGCAGCTCCGAATCGAGCTCCCGCTCTTGCTTCCGCAGCAGCTTCCGCCTCCGGCAATCCCCCCTCCGCCGTCAGGCGAGCCGTGGGGGTCCATTGTGAAGAGATTAGATCGAAGACGAAGACGCGGCCTTGGTCGGCGTGGTTTGTGTCACCAGTGAAAACAGGTGGTCCATCCCACAATGGAGCACCGACAACAATTCTCCGTACTTGGGTCGTGGTTGGATTGCCATTCACGATATCGACGCGAGGCTGAATCGTCGCAGCCACTGCAGCTCCAAAATTCTCTCCGGACTGCGGTAATGTGGCGGTCAACGTGGACCATGTCAGCAACGAATTGGTCCACGCACGATACACATGCACCTGATCCGTAAGTGGCGCTCCCACCACTGCGAAATCATCAAAGATGGAGGTCTGACCAAAATGCGTTACGCCGAAATTGCCCGCCAGCGCGACCGAACGTCCAAAGTCCCCGGTGCCAGTCTGCGCCGACGTTCGATCCCAGTTGCCATTCGAGTAGCGATACAAATAAGCCGCCTCGCCACTGTTGGCTCCCAGTTCACCCGGGGCGCCCACCAAGAGAGCGTTGCCGCGAAGCGCGATCGAAGCGCCGAAGTACATTCCCGCCGTCGCATCGGACGGCGTAATCTTCTGCGTTTGTAGCCAAGGAGCATCCGCATTGGCTCTCTCGAAGACATAAACGGCACCGTAGTTCGTTAAGCGGAGTCGATCTGCTCCACGAGTCGGAAATGACAGCGGTACTACTGCGGCCGATGGATCATTTGCCGCATCTACCGTTAGAGCCAACTGAATCGCACGAGCGTTTCCAGGGACCCGTCTAGCAAAATAGACTTGGCCATCAATTAAACCGAAAGATTCGCCAGCGTTACCGCTGCGATAAACAAGTGGCTGCCCCGAAGTGATCGTCGTGTCCGTTGGGAAGAGGATTTGATTGTTCTGAATACTTTCCGATGTTGGCACAAAGGAGACCGAACCAAGGAAATCGGGACTCGAAGCGGGAGTGGACAATGGAACGGCCGAGCCGCTGCGTTGGGTCGTAAGCTGGATGGCATTCGGATTTCCGGGGACTCGTTTGACGTAATAGATTTGCCCTTCACTCAAACCGATCGAACCGAAGCCGGCGCCTCGATCGTAGGTAATGGCCTGACCTTCCTGGAGTGTGGTTGGAGCAGCGAGGAGAATCGTATTATCTTGGATCGATGTGCCAGTCGGCACAAAGCTCGCTGCGATCGACGCGTTCGTTGGCGCATCGCCCGGTGCCCCGACCGCCAATCGGTTGCCGTCAATAGCAACGGAGGCACCGAAGTCTCCGCCCAGCGTCAGCCCTTCACGCAAGTCGCCCGGCTCAAGTCTAGCCTTCTCGATCCACGCATTACCGTTCCACTGATAGACCAGTACCAATCCATCGACGAGGTTTCCTGATGTCGCACTACCGGAGGGCGACGCCTTGGCACCAACGATCATCGTCAGACCATCGTCGCTGACCGCCATGACGCGCCCTACACTCCTGGGGTCGAGCGTTGGGCGGACCAAATTGAACTGACGGCGCTGTGTCCAAGTGACTTGTCCTTCGATCGTCAACGAATGCAATTGCACTTGCTGTTGAATCGAGTCCTCCAAGTCTTGACTGTCGATGGACAAGGTTGCTGCGGCATCCGGAGTTTCCATTCGGAAGTCCGGAAGTCCGTGCACGATCAGTGGTTCGATCCCGGAGAACGTAATCGTTGGTCCTGCGAAGAGGATCTGACCGCCTCCGGAAATGGTTGAACTCGGACGATAAACCGATCCTTTCGTCTGGCCATCACCCGCGATACGAAGCGTATCGCCGGCTCCGACGTTGGATTGCGATCCGCCGTGGAAGGTCATGTTGAGAGGAGATGTGGGAGTTCCAACAATGATGCTTGCGGCAGTGCCGGCTTGCATGGATCCCGCGGAATACTCAGGCGCAAAATCGATCACCAAGCCGGTCTTCGATTGGAAGGTTCGGATGCCTTCGGCATTGGCAGACACATTCGCGATGTTCTGCCACTGGCTGGTGAATCCGGTTCCACCGGCACGCGCAACTTCCAAAGCGGCATTGGCTGCATTATCCCAAATTCGGAACTGCCACTGCATGGACGTAGCGTCCCACTGGGTCTGTATGTAATAGCGGCCATTGACTCGAAGCTGTCGCGTTGGCAACGCATCTTCGATGTCAAAACGAACATCCGCAATGGTCGACTCCAAGTCCCCATACTTGGCAATATCGAGACCTACCACATTCTGAAGTGGTCCCCGAATGACGCTCAACTCCATCGCTCGCGACAAGTTGGTTCCCGTCGGCCGGTACGCGGAAGCGAGTTCCACGATCACGCCGCGATGGGATTCGAAACGACGCAGCAACGACACCTGCTGGTCCGGTTGCCGAATGATCGGTAGCAAGTGGATACTTTGCCAGTTGGCAACAAGGCCTGCTGGAACCGAAAGATCCGAGACAGGAACTGGGAGCCCGAACGCATCGACCAAGCGGAATTGATGGGACGTTCCACTCCAACGAGTTTCAAGAGCATACTGGCCCGGCGCCAACGGCAA
>JALOQW010000251.1 GCA_025459275.1 Pirellula sp. | reverse complement strand
TGCCTGGCGTTCGCTCGCGACTGATGATGAACGATAGCGTACGCGCCGCTGATCCCCATCATGCAGATGATCGCGAAAGGGGTGGCCTGCAACTTGCGATTTTCCGGACCTTGAATCGAACTTCGGTAGTAATGAACAACAAGAAGAATGGTGATCAGCGTTCCCGCCGCGATGATCCAAGCGGCCAATCCGAGATACTCGACGATGTGGACGGACACCAATACGAACGCCAAAAGAAGGACCATGGGGTAGTAGGTCAGCCCCCATAGCCATCTCCGCTTTAACCGCGTCGTTAGCGATAATCGCTGCGGTGCTTTCGAGCGATCGCGTTCATCGTGGAGTTGCATCTCGATTCGCCGGGTAGGTCGGGTGTGCGGCTCGATCGGTTTCGTAGCCGGACCATATGGTGCGCCCTCCATCGACTGGCAGGCAAGTACCCGTGATGAATTCGTGGGTCGACAAAAAGAACGCAGCCGATGCGACGTGCTCGGGACGACCATGCCTCTTGAGAAGACAAGCCTCTCGAATCCGTTCCGCTTGCTCGGGATCGATCGAAGGGTCGAGCATAACGGGTCCAGGCAAGATGCCGTTGACGCGAACGCAAGGATTGCGAGTGGCTAATTCCACCGCCATCGATCGGACCATGGTTTCGATCGCACCTTTACCGACAAAGTAGGCGCTGAAATCGCAATAAGGACGCACCACAGCCCAATCTCCCAACAAGACAATGGAGCCCCCGGTGGACTGCCGGACCATTTGAAGTCCTGCGGCGCGAGCAACGGCATACGAACCCAAAGTGTTGACCTCAAACTGGCGGCGAACATCCTCCGGAGTGGTGGCTTCGAGCGATTTCCAGTCCCAGATCGCTGCGCAGTGGACCACGACATCCAATTGACCGAACCTGGCAAGAATCGCATCGACCGACTGCTGCATGGCCTCCATGTCACTTACATCGCCGCGCGTCACCATGCAGGCTGTTCCGCGTTCATTCCATGCGTCGGCGACCTTGACAGCCTCGTCCGTCGAACGGAGCGCATGCAATGCGATGCGATATTTCTCTCTCGCAAAATGCTCGGCCACCGCACGGCCCACGCGCTGAGCGCCACTCCCTGTGACCCAGACAACCGGAGATGGAGATGTTATGTCTCTCGAAAAATGAGTGTTCGGCATGCGAATAATGAGCCCGATCTATGGGTCGAGGAATAAAAGGCTAGGACGAGGCAGGCATCAAAGGGATTGCACGGGCCGCCTGGCAGGCTCGCTCCCATGCTTCAGGGTCATCGAACCCTTCTCGATGGAACACCAATTTCATGGACCCCACTATAAACTCAATACCCGCATCATCGACTTGAATCTTATCGATGCGACGCATCGGAACGCGAATCCAGAAGTTTGCATCGCTCGCCAGCACCGTTTCGGTATCGAACCACGACTGAATCAGAAAATGCGGATACTGGGCACAAGCCGCTTTGTCCTCTTGTTTGTACGCTTTGGAAGAAGGACCATTGAATTGCGATCGCAGACTCCAGCGGCACCAGCCTGCCCGTCCCAGCTCCAAAACCACCCACATTCCCACGGGAATAGCAATGTAACCCCAAACATCCAACAGGCTCTGCATCGGAAATACCAAAAATAGAATCGCACTGATCCCGAGACTCACCCAGATCATGTCCGCAGATACTCGCGAATGGAGGCCTTGCGCACGATTGCGAAGAAAGCCAATTCGATGAAGCGGAACAATGCTTGAATGAGCATTCGGAGGCGGAGACTCGATGACCAATGGCAGCATTCGAACTGTTTGGCGGAGCTCCATCGTCAAATCGCGCCACTGCTCCTCAAAAAAACAGAGGCTGGGAACCCAAGTCAACGGATACCGCCGGTACGAAAATTGGAGACAACCGCGCTTCATCAGGTCGAAAAGGGAGTGGTCTATGGTCTGAACGCAGACGTCATTGTGCCAAGCGGTCATGCGGCCTGTGGAAACATGCCCCCGGCATTCGCCAACGAGCCAAGGCCTCAGTCGCAGGCACTGTTGAAATCGCCAATCCGACAAGAAAAGCACCCCAACCCAGAATGCGACCATTGCGGTGCACAAGGCCACGAACATGCCAGCGTACCCACCAAAAGCCACCCCCATGGCGATCGTCCAAACAGCGCCACTGATCAACAACAGGGTGAGCAAGCAACCGAAATGAAAGGGCTCATTGTAGAAATTCCTGAGCTGACTCTCCTCGACGCGACCGGAGAACTGCACGCTCGCGCGTGTCACGGAAACGGCCGACAAACGCTCCGTCGTCGGGGCGGGAGCGGCATAGGGATTGAACGATTCCGAGTGAAGGTTGGACTCCATCCTTAAAACATACCATGTGCTCCCATTGCCGGAGTGTGTTACAACTAAGGATATGAAATCGAGCCATTCTTACCCACTTCCAACACCGATCCGCGACAAACTCAGCGAACTTCGCGGGCTGATCAGCCGTCTGATTGCCTGCCAAGGTTGGGTCATGCTCGGGATCTGGAGTCTAGCCGCATTTTGGTTGTTTGGTTTGCTGGACTACCTGCCCACCCGATTCGGTGCCGATGAGTCACCTCGGATCGTTCGAGCGATCATGCTCACGATCTTGATCGCGGGCATTTTGGCAATCCTGTATCACTTTTTTTGGAATCGGTGGCTCGTGCGATGGAGCGATGCTTCGTTGGCGCTGGCCATCGAAAAACAGCACCCTGAATTCAAAAGCTCGCTCATCACTACGGTGCAGGCTGCTGCATCGGTCACACCTGGGCCTGGCCAGTCGACCAACGGCATCGATCCTACGGAACATCCTTTGCGGCCTGGTGTATTGTCGATCGCGCGCGAGGATGCGGAATCGCGTATCGCCCAAGTCGATGTGAGCCGATTGGTCCGATTCCAATCCTTGCAACGAGAGCTGATCGGTTTTGCCGCCATCGCCGCCATCAGTTGTGTGGTAATGCTCCTCGCTCCCAAATGGACGTGGCATTGGGGGCAGCGCTTGTTTGCCCTTTCGGATCTTCCTTGGCCCCGCACCACCCAACTCGGTCTCATCGGAATCGAATTGGATGTCCCGTCGTTCAGCAACCAGACCGCTCGCGAACGGTACATGGTTTCGTTCCGAGACTCCGAAGTTCGTGTTCCCAAAGGAAGTTCTTGCCAGCTCAAGGTCTGGGCAGAAAACATGCTGGCAGCGCCTTACGACACGTGTGCCTTGCATTATCGAGACATGGATGGAAATCGAGGCCGGGCCAATCTCCGTCGTGGGACGAAGGAAGGGGAACGTCAGAATTTTTTGCTGGATGGCCCTCCGCTCGAATCGATCAACGACTCTCTGGCCCTCAGTCTTTCTGGCGGCGATGCCCGAATCGGCAATTTGTCCCTGACCGCCGTGGAAGCCCCTCTCATCGCCACCTCCTACATCGACGTCACCTACCCGGAATATCTTCAGCAATCAACCAAGACCATTTGGGGCAAAGAACAGCTCGCCTACCGCAACGGCATTCGATTGCCTCAAGGCTCCCACATCGAATTGATCCTGGAAACGAACAAACCCATCCAACGCTGCGACCTGCTCCGAGTCCGCTCTAACGAAGAAGCAGAAGTTGCCGAATCGATCACCCAACTCGAGCAAGCACAGCCATCCAAGACACTGAAGCTTCCCTTGGGTGTTCTCGATGGCAATCTCTTGATCGAAGTTCGATTATGGGATGATGAGGGCTTATGCTCCACTCGGGTGCAGCCATTTGTTATCGCATCCATCACGGATATCGCCCCAAGTGTCGATTTCGTGCTGGAAGGGATCGGAACGGCGATCACGGAACAAGCCCTCCTCCAGGTGCGGAGCAAGATCACCGACGACTACGATTTGAAAGAAGCATGGATCGAAACGATCATCGATGAACAGCCTACCCAGAAAACACCCCTCGCGATCACTGCACAAGGTGAAGCCAACATCGATATCGACCTGAAAGCCATGCGCGATTCGGGGGCCAACACGCCGAAAGTGGGATCGGTCCTGGCCTTGATGGTTTCGGCTGCCGATTTCCTCCCATTGCCCGACACAATCCACGTAGGCAAATCCACTCCTATACAGCTGAATGTCGTGACGCCAGACCAGCTTCTTGTGATCTTGGAAAGACGCGAATTGGCCATGCGCGCCCGACTGGAGCAAATCATCAGTGAACTCGGCCAGCTTCGCGATCTCCTAGCGGTGATGAACCGACCCATCGAGCCAATCCAAGAATCCCAAAATGAAGGGGATGCCGCTCCCGAGGACCCGATCGCGCGACAAATGCGATTGCTTGTGCTCCGTTCTCAACAAGCCTCCGCGCAGGCCGACAAATCTGGGGGCGAACTCAAAGGAGTCCGATCCGAAATTGGACAAGTTCTCGCGGAGTTGATCCACAACCGGATCGATAGCAAAGACCGTCGCGACCGACTCGAACAGAAAATCCAACGACCACTCATCACATTGCTCGAAGGATCCTGGGAAACCTTTGCCAAAGGAATCTCCGAACTCGAATTATTCGTAAGCAAAGCCGCTCCCGAAGATCGCACCCGAAGAGTCGAAGCGCTCATGCTGCAGAATAACGAGATCATCGCAGCCTTGACCACGATTTTGAATGACATGATCGATATTCAAGACTTCAATGAAGTGATCGACATGGTCCGCGATATGTTGGAGGATCAAAACCAAGTCCTCGAACAAACCAAAGCCGAACAGAAACGGCGATTGCTGGAGGCCTTGAAATGAACCAGAGACTCGGTCACCTGTCAGGATTCTTATTGGCTCTTTTCGCGCTCGTATCCTATGACCTGAAGCGCGAAATCCCCCGGGCCTTCGAACAGGAGAAAGGCCCGTCGGAACTTTCCTCTTTTGCGGGGGTACTGGAGTCGGCAAAACTGAACTCAGCAAACAACTCGCCACCCAGCAGCGATTGCTGCAAGCCAGCGATCTACTCGCCAAAGGCCAGTTTTCACGCGCCATCACCGAACAAGAAGCCAGTCGCGAAAACTTGAAGAAGCTCCTGGAACTCCTCCAAAGCGAAAACCGCTCCTCGCGTTTGAAAGATGAACGAAAACGACTTGAAGATGTCCTGAAGGACATTCGTCGTATCGAGAATATCCAACGCGCCACCCGAGGACGGACCGAAGCAGGTCAGGATTCCCAGTCCGCCGCCGAAGACCAACGGGACTTGGAACAACAACTCAAGAAGACCGAAGGGGACCTCAAAACCGAAGACACCCCCGAATCGCAAGACGCCTCCAAGCCAAGCGACTCTTCGAAGCCCTCCGAGTCGAAACCATCCGAGTCGAAACCATCAGACTCGAAACCATAGACTCGAAACCATCAGACTCGAAACCATCAGACTCGAAACCATCAGACTCGAAACCATCAGACTCGAAACCATCAGACTCGAAACCATCAGACTCGAAGCCATCAGACTCGAAGCCATCAGACTCGAAGCCATCAGACTCGAAACCTTCGGAGTCTGAACCGTCCGACTCGAAGCCTTCGGAGTCGAAGCCATCGGAATCTTCCGAGTCCGAGTCTTCGGAATCATCCGAATCCGAATCCTCCGATGGCAAGCCCGAATCTCGCGAAGAGCAGGCGAGGAAACGCGTGGAGCGCGCGAGAAAGCGTATGCAACAAGCCGAGAAGCAACTGCGTGAGGACCGCCGCAAGGAAGCGGTTCAAGAGCAACAGCGGGCTGAAGAAGAGTTGCAAAAAGCCATCGTCGAATTGGAACGGATTCTGATGCAGCTTCGCGAGGAAGAAATTGAGCGTGCCCTGGTCGATCTCGAAACACGACTCCGGCGTATGTACGAATGGGAAAAGAGCATTCGCGATGCGACGGAGAAACTTGCAGCCCTGTCGGGAGAAGCCAGAGATCGGCAACTGGAGATCCAAGCCAACAAGCTATCGATCGAACAAATGAAGGTTGCGATGGAGGGACAGCGAGCCCTGCTGCTACTCCAAGACGAAGGCTCCAGTCAGGCGTTTCCGGAAGCGCTGGAACAAGTCAATCTCGATGCGCAGAGTGTAGTTAAACGCTTAGTGGCTGCGGACGTTTCAGAAATGACCCTCGCGATCGAGGACGAGATCCTCGGGGCACTCGAGGAGATGCTTGAATCCCTTAAACAAGTCCAGAAGCAACGCGAGGAAGAGAAGCAGCAAAAACAGCAAGGCGGGGGACAACAAGGAGGCGGTAGCCCTGAAGACCAACCGTTGGTCGATAAGCTCGCTGAACTGCGTCTGATCAAAACACTTCAGCTGCGAGTCAACCGCCGCACCGATCGCTTAGCACAAGAGAGCAATAGCGGTAACGACTTGATCGGGCAAGTCGCAGATCCGAGGTTGCTCGAGGAACTCAAAGCCCTTTCGGATCGACAACAAAAGATCCAGGACGTTACGCGCGAGATTCTGTTGGAAAAAGCAAAGCAGTAGATTGAAGGGCTTCGGCAAGCGGGTCGATCTCCCGGGATGCGTAGCCTAGATGCAAATGCCGTCGCCAGCCTTCCGCGAATCGGCACGGCAACTTCAATCGTTCCGCCAACTCGGCCCCTAAGTCCAGCATGGTTTGGCAATACGAGTTGAGACCCTGGCTCGATTGCAACCAAGCTTGCTGCGATCGATGCTGTTCTAGCAATGCCAGTTTCTGATCGATCACGCGATCGATGGCGATCGCCTGATGAGGCGTGACCCAATTTCCAAGTGGGTCCCGATTGCCGTGCGGTTGCGCATGATAGATAGCCATATCCCCATCCCAAGCAGCGCATGAGGGGATCGCAGCATAGTTAGGAGCACCTCGTGCAAATGCGGCCGTAAGCACGATCCGACACGTCTGCATGTGGTCTTCCATGTAATCCAACGGGGAGTGCGTCAGCAGGACAGACGGGCGAGCCTTTCGAATGACCGAACAAATCGCACGGATATTGCTCTGGGTGTAGTCGATTTCCAAATCGTTACAAAGGGGTGGATAGTAGGTCGCTCCTAGCAACTTGGCAGCGCGACGACTCTCCTGCTCCCGGATCGCCGCCGTTTCTTCGGCAGAGGTGGTCGTGGACCCGCAGCACCCGTTCGCAACATTCATGTAATGGAGATCCCAGCCCTGCTCTTTGAGCAGGAGCAAGGTGCCTGCCGCTACAAATTCGATGTCATCAGGGTGGGCGAAAACGGCAAGTGCGGATGGCATAGATCGCAATTCAGCATCACAAAGGAAAAAAACAAAATTGAAATTCCGAAGCCCGATCGTTATAACCAAAGAAATGGAGGTGAGCAGGGGAACGTCGTAGTTCGGCCCCGAGACTCGGATCCCGCTGACCTCAATCTCTTCTGGGAGGTACGTCGCCGTGGCTGAATGGTTTTACCGAACCCCTTTTGGTGAGGAAAAGGGGCCCATGGGAGGGACCGAACTCTTGGAACTGATCCGACGCGGCGAGGTCAGAGGCAATACCGAAGTCCGCAAAGACAAATCTCCATGGGTATTGGCTTGCCAAATCAATGGCCTATGGCAAGCCGTGGGGAGACCCTCCGTTGAATTCAAATGTCCCCATTGTGGCAGCCCCATCGCCAAGCCTCCCACCCGTTGCGAAGAATGCCGCAAAGATGTAACTAAAGCAGTCGGGCATTTGGTGGCTCACCAGAAACCCAAGGATCAAGAGCACACCTGGAATGCCAATGGTGTGGCTGCCGAAAAACCGAAAGCGCCACCATTGCTGGGTTGATTGGATATCGTTCAAGCTCTCCACCTTGTTACTGACGATCCCGATCCTTGTGGGCGATTTACATTTACCTTTTCAAGGGACAAGTGCATCGATAGATCGCGGGAGGCCCTTTGTCCGTGGTAACTGCTGCGAGCGCGAAGACACTGGCAGTATTTTGCTGGCTGCTCGCTGCCAGCGCGGTGGTGACCGCAGTTGGATCTTTCGTTTCGATAGAGTCCATCGTTGTATTCGGTCCAGCGATGGCTACTTTGGGTCTGCTAACGGCATTTCTTTCCATGCGATGGAGCTCATCTGATCTTGTCTTTCTCGGACTCAGTAGTGCGTTGATTACGAGTGTCGTGTCGTTGATGATTGCGGTTTTTCATTGGTCTCCAAGCGAAGCAAAGTTTCCTGTTCGGATGGTATTAGCAATGAGCGCCGTAGTCCTAGCCATTTGGGGACCCAGGTCCGCCTTGCGAGTCACCCGATTGCATTCTATATCGGATTCAGAAGATCCCTTACACGGCAACTCGAGCTTTCGTTTTAGCATCCTAAGCTTATTGGTGCTGATCACCATCACCGGATTACTGATCCGGGTTCTGCAGCTCATCCAGTTTGGCAATGAGATGTCGATGTTCGCAGCATACGGCTTGTCAGTCCTGGTGCTCAGCATCTCTCTGCTGATTTGGTACGGCTACCGAAGATACCGACAAGGCAGAGCGCATTTTCCGACGTGGTGAATGGAACGCATCGCACACCATTCGCGAATGGTGTGTCTTGAAGGTTTGGAGTTTGACATCGTCCACAAGGGACGCAAAAAGTGTTTTTCACGCGTGTGGGAAATAAGGCGAGCTGCCCACGAAATCTTTGCACGCAGCCCCCCCTTGAGCCGCTTGAACGACTAGAATTGACGCAGTCTCTGACCGTTTCGTTAGAGACCTTCGAATCAATACATCTGCTGCAGTTCGTTGCCCGAAATTGTCCTTCTATAGTTTTGACTCAGTGGTGATTTCATGTCCAAGTTGAATCATAGATCCAAAAAAGCTGCTTTGCTTCGTTCACCGTACGGTCGGAGGACATCTATGAGGCAACTCATCGTCGAGACCTTAGAGTATCGCGAGTTAATGGCTTCCGATACGTTTTTGGACCCCTTGGGAAATCGTTTGGGATTCATACCTCGGCCACCGGCATCCATCGGTCAACCAAGCCCAGGTACCAACGGACTGGGAGGAGGGGCCTTGGGGTCGGGGATCACTCTAGTCGATCCACCTTTGAGCGACACGTTCAAACTGCATAGCCGGCCTACTGCGAGCAAGACGATTTTTTTGGATTTCGACGGTTTCACGGCTGCCGGAACTTTATGGAATCAAGCTTACAACAATGGCCTTCCGATCGTATCACGGCCTTATGATCTTGATGGCAATGGTCCCGAGTTTACGGATCGAGAACTCCGCGCGATCCAAACGATGTGGCAGCAGGTCGCTGCTGATTTTGCGCCCTTTGATGTGAATGTCACCACGGAGGATCCCGGCGAGGACGCGCTGGTAAATACCGGGGGAGGGGATACGGAGTGGGGGATTCGCGTGGTCTTTACCCCCGATGCTTTTTTGCCCGCTGGCGGTGTTGCATACATCGACAGTTTCCAATGGGGCTACCAATCCGCTGGTGCAACCGATACCCCTTGTTATGTATTCAATGATTGGCCTGCCTTTGCATCGGCTGCTGCTAGCCATGAGGTCGGCCATTCCGTCGGCCTAAGTCACGATGGTACCAATGCCAATAACCCGTTTCAGCAGAATGCAGCTTACTATGAAGGTCACGGTGGTAACGGAGAGAATAGCTGGGGTCCGATCATGGGAGTTGGCGGTTACTACCGAAATGTCACGACATGGGATAACGGCATCTATCTCGGGGCGAACAATGGCGGAGTCGATGCCAACTTTGGTTATGGAGCCGACGATATTTCTGTGATCGCTCGACCAGCGAACGGCTTTGGTATCCTTCAAGATGATCACGGGAACGGGATCAACGAAGCGACGGACCTGGGGGGGCCAATCGACAATAATGCCCAAATCCTGATCTCTCAGTTAGCTACGATCGAGCGGGCAAGCGATCTTGATTTCTTCCGATTGCAGGTGGGTTCTGGCAAACTCAATTTGACGTTTGATCCTTATGTTACTGAGGTGTGGACTCGCATGGACGATGGGGGATTCGCGCCATCTGTCGCGAGTTCGTTCCTCGACGGAGTCAATTGGTCTCAAAATCAAGGAGCAAACCTCGATATTGAAGCCAGGCTCTACGATGCTTCGGGGGAATGGATCGCCACATCGAATCCGAACGGACTACGGGCGAGTTTTGTTGATTTGGACATAACGGCAGGGATTTACTACATCAGCGTTGATGGTGTTGGGTTCGGGGATCCCCGCGCGAATCCACCCACAGGTTACACTGATTACGCGAGCATCGGTCAATATTTCGTATCGGGGTCGGTACCGGCTGCTTTCGGAATTGCAGTCTTGGACACATCGATTGAGTACATCGAGAACAACCCGCCGATCGCCATCACTTCCTCAGCCACCGTTGTTGATCGGCTTCCTGGAGACTACTCAACCGGTTCTATGATCATCGAAATGTTTCCCGTGAAGGGTGCGACCGATATCATCACCTTGGATTACTCAGGAACGTCAGGACTAGTACAAGTTGGATCGCTGGTATTTCTCAACGGAACTCCGATAGCTCAGTTCAGCCGCAGTTCTGACACCAACTTGCGATTGGAATTCAATGCATCAACAACGGTTGAAGCAATCGAAGCCCTCGTCAATAGCATTCGATTCGAAGCGAGCGGTGATCAACCGGATACGTTCGCTCGGAGCGTCATGATCACCTTATCGAAGGGTTCATTCCGAGGAACCACCAACGTTCAGGTCGATGTCATATCGGTCAACGACGCTCCAATCGCGATCACAAGTTTCATGGACGAAATCAACGAAGATACAACCAACCCGCCCGGCAATACCGTCGCGCAGCTGATCGATCGAGGAGTCGTCGACCCGGACTCGACTCGAGGAACTGGAATTATCCTGACTGGTGTTGCCTCCGGTTCGGGAAGATGGCAATACGACATTGGGACGGGTTGGAATGATGTCGCCAATCTGTCTCCATCGAACGGCTTAGTCCTTGGTCCTTCAAGTAAAGTGCGGTTCCTACCCGTCCTCAACTTCTTTGGTGACGCACCAGTCCTCTCCTATTACGCTCTGGATCCCTTGTATCGGGGTGGGTTTAGTAGCCCCTCAGGAGTCGTCCGTGCGAATGTTCAATCCGTCAACGATCCAAGTTCAATTTCCGTGGCAGCCGGCCAGATCAGACAAGTCGTGCGACCGGCGAACGATGCCCCGTCTGCCGTACCTCCGTTCCCGATCGCTTCCGCCACACAGGATACCCCATTCGTTTTTGAGGTTCCGTCGTCTCTCTTCACCGACATCGACGATAGTGTGCTGACATTGAGTGCTCTTACCGCGGCAGGCCGTCCCCTTCCTTCTTGGCTTTCGTTCGACCCGATCACACGTGCCTTCAGAGGAACGCCTCGAAATCAAGATGTCGGCCAACAGCAATTCCTCATTCGTGCAATGGATGCTTCGGGTGCTTTCGCGGATGCTCCATTCATTATCGATGTGGCGAACGTCAACGATGCACCTAATGATCTACGTCTCCTTGGACAGCCTGTCCCGGAAAATGCCCGCGGGGCTCGAATCGGTCGTTTGACCGTCCTCGATCCGGACCCGAACGACTCCCATACTTGGTCGGTCGTGGATCCCCGATTTGAGGTTCGAGGCAATGAGCTATTCTTGGTCGCTCAATCGAGCTTCAATTTCGAGCTGGAATCAAGCGTTCAACTCGCAATTCGCGTCGCTGACAACGGGCTACCACAACTCTCGTTCGAAACTACGATCACCATTCTCGTTGCTGACGTCAATGAATTTGCGCCGCAACTCTCACCCCTAACCCTTAGTGTCAGCGAGAATGCGAATGCGGGTTCGTTTGTAGGTCAAGTCTTTGCGACGGACGGCGATACAGCCAATCGCATCCGATACCGTTTCTTTGGTGCCGCACCGTCCCAATTTCAATTGCAACCTGATACAGGCGTGCTGACCGTCAGGCCTGGGGTGTCGCTCGATTACGAAACAACCCCAACCTATCAATTCTTCGTCGAGGCATTTGATGATGGAGTACCATCGCTATCGACTTGGGTCTCCGTGGATGTGGCCCTTCGAGACGTCAATGAGTTTGCCCCGGTAATCATGACCCAAAGCCTGAGCGTTTCTGAAGACACTGCGGTCGGGCGCACGTTCGGCCGAGTATCTGCGACCGATGGTTTTTCGATCGATTCTGTCACTGGCGAGCTGAGGCTGAATCGTAATGATGTATTGGACTTCGAACGAAGCTCCACCGAACAACTGACCGTCATAGCCACTGACAGCGGCACACCAGGTCTGTCATCCCAGCGGCAAGTCATTCTTCAAGTACTCAATGCCAACGACCCACCCACATCAATGTCGTTAGAGACCAAAAAGGTCCTCGCAAACCTTACGGGTATCAATCTCGGGCGCATAACGGTGCAAGATCCCGATGGCCCGACGGAGTACGCAATCATCATGCCGCTCGACACACGTTTTGAAGTGGTCGAAGGCAATCTCGTATTCGGAAATGGCCAATATCTGAAGGATACCGATCCTTCGTTCATTACGGTTCCATTTCTATTGAGGGAAACCGCCGGGGGGCCAACCTACCGATTGGATATCCAGCTGGAACGATTGCTGAATCCAACTCCATGGCGGAATTCCGCCATGCCATTCGATGTGGATCGAAGTGGAGACATCAATCCTTTGGATGTCCTGGCCGTTATCAATGTACTGAACAGTATTGGCAGCGCCAGGCTGCCCATACCACGTGACAGTTCAAGCCTGAATTCGGCAGACGTTGATGTGGATGGCGATGGACAAATCAGCCCGTTGGATGTCCTTGCCATCATCAATGCTTTGAACAGCCCGCTAGGCGGAGGTGAAGGAGAATCCGCACGAGCGAGCCAGGCCACTGAGGTGGACAATTACTTTGCACAATTCGATGCCGACTCCGATCCGCTGATTTCTCGACACCGTCGTACTGGACGGAGATTTTGACATTAAAGACGCCTGAATCAGGTAGCCTCCACGGCGGCTTTGTGTACCAAGCGTAAGGTCGCAGGATTCTAATGAAATGTCGTTGTTCACAACCTACGGCTACCGAAGGCTGTCGAGGGTTTGGAAGCTCAGGTCAATCCGTTGATAAGTGACTGCTGGACACCTCAGGGGGGAATGGCCACCGTTCAAGCTGGCGCCGGAATCTATTTGCTTCAGGCTTTAACTCGATAAGGCCGACGACGAGCCATCCAGCCGAAGGCGACGGCCACCAAGAATGCGCTGGTTGGTTCTGGGACCGACGATAGATTGGGCTGCAGAACGATTGCCCCGAATCTTGCATTGGCTCCGGCACTTGTCGTATTGTCACCCAAGAACAAATAGTTCGAAAGGTTGTACGGAACTCCGAACCCCGAGTAGTTCCGGACTGCCCCTGTCAAGCGACTTATCCCATCTTCTCGCAAATCGTATTGTTCACCAAGGACTCGCAATTCATACGTTCGCAGCTGGGTCGTGTCCAAAGCCACTCCTTCGCTTTGAACGAAATCGGTCTCTTGTGCCCAAATACGGTCGGTCCAAAAGCCTAACTCAATTCCCCTCTGGTCACTCCCTAGCAGGATGACAGAAAAACCTGCGCGGTTGTTGTCCAAATGCGATTCGCTATCGATGGCAACTTGGAACTGCAATGCGAATCCATCCGTCCGATTCAATGTCGGGAACGAATTATTCTTCAGGGAGGGAGTAGCCGGGGGCAACACGGGAAGATAGTTGCTGTATCCGGCTCGGGTTTCTGCGTTGGTTTCGAGTCGCACACCGGTCCCCAAAATCGTCTCGGTAGCCGATCCCAACGGCAAAGCAAAGTAGGTGAGCCATGACTGCTGCGAAGGTCGCCCCGTCCCGTCGTAGAGTGTGATCACATCCGCGCACACATGCAGCGACTGACACCCTAACAGACCAACAAACGCAAAAAAGATCAACGACAATCGCATCAGCACAAACCCCACAAAACCGAGTTACCAGACTCGATCAAGTGTAATTGAGCGTTCGTACGGTTGCAGAGAGAATTGTATGGGAACGCCCGAAACGGTCTTCGACAATCAGGGCCCCTTGAGCATCAATGCCTTTGGCGAGGCCGACTAACACGCTTCCTCCTGTCGTCACCTCCACCCATTTCCCATCGAGCCAGCTCCATTCGGGCCAGACTTCCATCAAGCTTTGTGGCTCCGCGATGGCCTGCTGCTCGGCTTCCAACCATTGCAGCAATACCGACAAAAGGACCGATTCGGGAGTGGTTGACTCAGGAACCGTCGAACCAGAATCCTTGAACCGAGCAACTTCGTGCAAACTAATGGCGGTCGAACGGATCTCGTCGGGTGCCGAGCCGAGATCGACACAGCAGTTGATCCCGATTCCGATGATTGAGACATCCTGCAACTGGCCATGGCAACGATGGCTCGAGGATTCGATCAGAATGCCGGCCACTTTTCGATCATCGATATAAACATCGTTGGGCCATTTGACTTTCGGTTGCGACACCGTCTTTGGGGCAAGAGCCTGAGCCACTGCCAGCCCTACACGCAACGGGAGCTTGGCAAGATCCGGATGAACATTTGGCCAAGGAACCGCAATCGAGAACATCAGACAACCTGTAGGGGACCACCAGGCGTTTTTCCCACGGCCGATACCAGCATGCTGCCGATCGGCTACGAGGAGTGCAGGAAGTGGGATCGATGCATCCGATTTCAGTTCGCGAGCCAGCGAACGGTTGGTGGAGTCGATCTCCTCCAACCATCGAACACTATTGAAAAAACCGAGATCCTCGATGGCAGCCAAGGCCGCATCGCGACGCAAGCGATCCAACATCGACCTAGACGCGCTGGCTGAGCCGGTCCGCTAATCGTTTCAGCGTACTGCTAGCGTCATTCTCAATCAACTTTGCATGGATCAGATGCAATTGGCTTCGATCCGCCCATGCAGCGTTCAGTGCCGCATCGAATTCCGCTTCGTTGGTAACCAGATACCCTCGGCCACCGCCGTAGACATCCGGCAGTTTGGAATAATTCCACACGGCGATCTCGTTGTATTCCCATGTACCCGTCTGCAAATAGCGTTCGGTTCCATATCCGTGGTTATCGAGAACGATGATGATCGGAGCATATCCCAACCGAATCAGGGACGACATCTCTTGGCCGGTCATCTGAAACGCACCATCGCCGACAATCACTAAGACCCGATCCTCAGGCTTCGCGACACACGCTCCCAACGCTGCAGGGACGGAGAAGCCCATCGACGTGTAATACGCCGGGGACAAGTAGTCGGTACGATCTTGGATCACGAGTTCCGATGAAGCGAACAAAGCATCGCCGATATCCGCAATCACAATCGTCTGATCATCGATTTGGGTGTTGATGCGCTCTACCATCCGGGTCACGGAAAGACCGCGTTCCGCTTGGACCACGAACGCTTGCGGCTTCTTCAGATGGAGATCGTCTGGGATATGGCGACGATTCGGAGTCGGCCGAGCTGCAATGATCTTTTCGATGAACTCTCCCAACGGCACGTTGGGATACTGATGATACGAAATTTGCAATTGTTCACTGGTCGCGTAGATGCATGCCCGCACATCTAGTTTGGCGGTATAAATACCCAAATTGATGTCGGTCATGAAGGTACCGAGCAGAAGGATGCAATCGCTGTCTTCCACATAGTTCGTGACCTCCTCACGCCCCATGGCTCCTTCATAGAGGCCGACGAACAACGGATGCGTTTCGTTGACCACACTCTTACCAAGAATGGTGGTAGCGATGGGGATACCCGCTTGTTCCGCCAATCTGAGGACGAGATCTTGCAATCCGAACCGATGGATCTCGACGCCGGCGATGATGAGGGGCTTTTGGGCGCGGTTCAAGCGTTCAATGGCTTCTTTAACCGCCTCCTCGAGAGCCAAGCCATCGTGGGTTGATGCTGGGCTTCGGAACGCATGGGCGACTGCTGGCACGACATCGACCATGTCGCGCGGCAGTTCGATGTAGACCGGTCTCTTGTAGCGGAAGCAGGCATCGAGGACACGATCGATCTCGCTGAAAGCGGT
>JALOQW010000250.1 GCA_025459275.1 Pirellula sp. | reverse complement strand
CGAACGAGACCGTTGCGGAGTACGGACGCTCCGGTGACCAGCAGCGACGGGACTCGATAAGGATTGTACGTGTTTCCAGGAGACACGACGTTACCAGCATAACGGACCTCGAAGTGTTCCAGCAGCACATTGTTCGGCTGCAGAATCAATTGTTGCCAATGACCTCGGAGGGGTTGTCCGACTGCTGCACCAGTAAGGTCCTCTCCGACCGAATCATCTTGAGTGCTAGTGAAGATGATCGGTGCGTTCGCAGCGCCCGAAGCAGCCAGCTGCCCTTCGCTTCGTATGAGGATCTGTTTTCCTTGATCGACTTTGACGACCGTTCCCGGTTGAATGGTCAACTGGGATGTCACGGTCACGTCGCCCGTCACATGGATCGTCCCTTCCCAAGTATCAGGCGATTGCAAAAAGCCAGACACCTGCCGGGCCATGAGCCGTCGATCCTCAAGCGATTCCACCACAAGGCGACGAAACATGGAACGCATGAAGCGAGCGCGTGATTGCCGAATGCTTTGCAATCGTCGACGCAGAATGTCACAGCGCAAAGAGAAGCGGAGAGGGAAGGACATGGCGCGGTTTCTTCGGAATAACTTGAGAGAGGCGTGGTTATTAGGGCAGTCAGGGCGTTCCTATATGCATAGGCGAAGCTCGCCTGCGATCAGTCTTTCATTTTCCACGATTTGGAGGTAAAAGTCTTCTTTTTGGGAAGAAATTCCGCTGCGACAATCGAGCGCGATGACGGGAGCAAAAAATGCTTGAACCGAAAAGAACGCTGCGCTATACTGATGGGTTAGTTTTCGATGTAGAAATCCGTCACCAGTTCACGCAATTTGCTCGGTGAAAGCAGAACAACCGATCACGACTCACTCGTGGTCATGATCATCAACCGTCGGGGTCATCCAGTAGCAGTTGAAGTCGGTCGCCAAGAGTGGCCGGAAACCGGCTGGGCCAATTGGGGTCGATCAGCCCGAGTTGGATCATGTCACGCAAGTGGGTTCGGTCTTTATCCCGATAGCTGTTGAGTTTCATCTCAACCAATGCTTCCAGCTCGACGATTCGTTTCTGATTGATTTCGATCGTCCGATCCACGCTGGGCGTTGGGCTGACATACTCTGGCCGGACCTTGCGCCCTGCGAGGAGAATGTGCAATCCTTGGCTCGGCTTTCCATCCGGGCCGTCCAGGAAGACAACCGTCCCCATCACCTCATCGCGAACGAACCCTGCGCTTTGAATCGCGTCGGTCGCGCGAGCCAAATCCTCTTCCGCCAGGAGCAAGTCGACGTTTCGTGTGTTGCGAACGGCACCATCGTCGATAGTTGCCACCCAGGCTGCAACAGCGTTGCCACCGACGACCGCGTAAGGCACGCCCGCATCGCGAAGCGCCTTGCAAGCTCGATTCAAACGTTCTTGAACGAGTTCTACAGCACGAAACATCCTTTCAAAAACATCGAGTCCACTTTCGCGAACCATGTTAGCCAGACTTTTGGAATCCATACCAAAATTGTAGCAAGCCAGCAGTTGGAAAGCGAACGGCGGAGAAAAACCCCGCCGCGATAGGCATTGCGCCGCGTTCGCATGCTAGTTGCGATTGCCGGTCGATCGACCATCCTGTTTGCTCGCCGACACAAGCTCCCTGTGCCGACTCTGGATCTCCAACAGCGTCGATTCTTGAATGGAACCCTTTTCCACTGCGCGGAGTGCTAGCGGAAGGATTCTTTCATAGCCTTTGGCGGCACGTTGCACAGCTTCACCCGCGATGTCGGCGATTCCAGCAAGTTGCTCGAGGAGCTTCAACGCGTCCAATAGATTGTCTGACTGCACAGCGACCTCGACCAAGTTCTCAAGCGCCAACATGCGTTCAATGACAAGATCGTGCTGACCTGGGTGGATTGATAATGCAGATTCCGTCAAAAGGAATTGATTCGTGAAATCTTCTTTCGCTTGCACGAATTCAGATTCATTCAAATGCATTTTGCCCAACGCTTCATGAGCCATGGCCAGCGATCGAACGATGTCGGGTGTGAGGGATTGAGTCGGATTCCGTTCTTGCCATCGAACGGCTTCAGTCCATAGCGTTGCCGCGCGCTTTGGATCGCCGAGTACTTCTTTGGTCATACGTGCTCGGTTGTTGAGCATTCGCAAGTATACGTCCGCCACTTTTTCAGGATGAGGATGTTGGTTAACGAATGTTTCGGTCCTGTCGAAGTAAAGATTGGCTTCGTCAATTCTTTTGAGCCTTGCGAGTGAGGAAGCCAACATTCCTGAGGTCTGAGCTAAGTTTCGAAGAGCAAAGACATCTTTGGGGTCATTGCTATGAACCAAATTTTGCGACTCGTAGGCAAACCGATAGAGTGTCTCTGCCCGCGCCCAGTTCTTTTGACGTGTCTCATGGTTAGCGAGGTTGGAACAAACAATAGCATAGAGTCCATGCAAATCCATGCGAGTCGGATCGTCGGAGATCAATCGCTCGAGTCTGTTTCGAGCTGATTCGTAGTGTCTCAACGATTCGTTGCGTCTGCCGGTTTTGTTGAATAATACCGCCAAGCTGTTCTCTAGGTGGGCGGCCAGTTTATTGGATTCGATGGAATGCTCGTAAGCACCCGTCGCCAGTGCGCTAAGTCCTGACAGATATGCCTGCTCAGCAGCCTCTGCCTCGGAAAGTCCTTCATGGGACATACCAAGTTGTTGATAGAACTTCGCGATCAGCAATTCCGTATGATCGTCGGTACCTAAATTGCTTGACAAGACAGAATTCAACGCGGCGGTTGCTTTCTCCGCTGCGGACGTGTATTCACGACGATCAATGTACAAGTGAATTTCATGAATGTCGAGGTCCCATAACGTTAGCTGCAACTCCAAGCTGGGATCATCTATGGAGTTGGCGATGCGACGCGCTTCTGCGGCGTGTTGATTGGCTTGCGACTCCTCGCCCAAAAGCCGGCAAAGTTGGACGGCTCTCATGTGCGCCTTTACTGTGTTCGTTTTGACCACCTCATCGTCACCTTCTTCGCGGATCAGAGCTAATTGAAGATCGAGGTGCTTTCTAAGCAAGTCGTTTCGTAGGGATTGCGTCTTCGGAATGTCCTTCAATTGGTTGGATAAGTCGACCAGCACGAGATCCGCGAGACTTTCGAGTCTTTCCAGATGTCTTGCCGCTCGCTCCCTTTGTTCGGCTACTTGCTGTAGGTTTAGTCTAGCCTCACGGTATTTGAGAATCGTTACCGTGAATCCAAACATCAAGCTCATAAGGGTAACCATGCACGAGGCAGATAGAACTGGATTCGCTTTGACCCATCGCCAACTCCGTTGCCAAGAAGTCTCTGGTCTCGCCGCAACGGGACGACCGTCCAACCACGCTCTCAAGTCATCGGCCAGAGCAGCAGCCGACTCGTATCGATCTCGCGGTTCTTTCTTCAAACAGCGCGCACAAATCGCTTCGAGCAAAGGGCAGATTCTTGGGACGAGCGAGGACATGCTCGGCAAGGGATCATGAATGACCGCATGCAGAGTTGCCATTTTGGTCGTTCTCTTGAAAGGAACATCTCGCGTAAGCAATTCGAACAGGATAACACCGAGCGAGAAGAGGTCGCTGGATGGACCAACGGACTCCTTTCCGGAAGCCTGTTCTGGGGACATGTACGCGGGAGTCCCAATCACTGAGCCATCGACCGTTAATGCGACGTCGTTGTTTTGTGATTCGCGGGCTAATCCGAAATCGGCAATGCGAATTCTGTTGGCGATCTCGGATTCGTCTATTCCTATTGGGATTTCGTTTTTCGACGAATGGATCAGCAGATTGCCCGGCTTGAGGTCTCGATGTATCACTCCGCGTTGATGAGCATGGGCTATTGCAAGCGCTAGTCGCTCAACGATCGCCGCTGCTTGGCTGGGAGAAACCGGATTCGGATTCTCCGCAAGCCAATCGGCGAGAGTTGGCCCAGGAGCGTACTCGAACACAATGTACGGCAAGCCTGGTTCGTCCCCGAACTCGCCAAACTCAAAGACAGGGACGATCTGCGGATGTCCCAGTTGCGCCGCCGCACGTGCTTCGCGCCTAAACCGCTCTCTAGCTACAGGTGACTCAAGCAAAGAGGGCTTCGGAAACTTTATCGCAACCCAGCGGTCCAATTCAACGTCCCGAGCAAGGTAAACGTCCGCAAATCCGCCATGCCCAATGGGTCGAAGGATCTCGTACTTTCCAAGGCGACGAGGCGTCTTGCTCGAAGTTGGGTTCTGAGGACATTTCGCGGAAGGATCGGGATCATTAGGAGGACGGTTTCGCTTGATCTGTTCCAAAAACTGAATCGCCTTCTTTGCGCGGCTCAAGTCATTTGGAGTGGTGCCATCCACTTCAACGATAGATGTGTCAATCTCGGAAAGCAGGATGTCGCTCTTTTGGCGAACTTCCGATTCGAAGCGTTGCGCCTCGGCAAGTGAGCGATCTTCGTCGAGTGGATGCATCTAGTCAGATGGATTCGTCAAGGGACTCTAGTTCTTCTTGAAACTTCACGATGGCTCGGTACCAAAGCTTGGAAACCGCGTTTTGCGAACGCTCCATAAGCTTCGCCACTTCCTCAAACGATCGTTCTTCGATGCTCCGAAGTCGTATCACTTGGGCATAATCGGGTGGTAGTCTCGACATGACTCGTTCAAAACGATCCAGCCTTTCGTCTCGAAGGACGATTTCGGATGGCGAAGAGTCATGACCGGGTTGCGATCCGACCATTGCAGAATCGAAGGCACAATCGCGTCGAAAGTCGCGTCGATCACGAGTTAAGTCACGTCGTGTCGTGTGAATTTCGTTTTGTACGATTGCATTGACCCAACCGAGAAACTCGACTGCCGACTTCCCCTGAAACGATTCCAAACCGACGAACATTCGCGTCAGCGACTGCTGGACAATGTCCGATGGGCTCACCTTCGTCTTTAGGCTTTCGTCAATTCTGTTCGTAACCGCATATCGCACATACTCTTGTACTTGACGACAGATCGTATCTTTGGCTTCGCGATCTCCCCCTTGCGCACGAGATACCAACGCGAAAATCTCGTCGAGAACTAGGTTATGTGTTTCGATCGGTCCCATGCGATTCTGCATGTCTAGAGGTAAAGAAACTCAATCCTCTGCATTTTAGCCAAGCCGTGAAAAAATTTCTTGGAAAGTGTCCGGCCCTTGCTTTTTGGGGGAATTCCAGTGCGGAGTTGGAGAATTGAGGCAGTTGTGAGGGGGGGATGGTTTCTTTTCCCTCGTCCGCCCTTCTAAACCTCCCCGATCAACGAGACAGAGTATGGTCCGAAAACCATCGCTGAACTTGCGTAAGCGACAATTCGAAGAGCTGGAGTGTCGCCGAGTCCTGGCAAATGAGATCATGGCGGATCTCGATTGGATTGGGCAGCAGCATCCATCTTCGCTGTGCTGTATCGACAACCATAGCGGGATGAACCCGATTGCAGATGTTCGTCGCTCGGCACCCGCATCCGTCTCGAGGAGTGGGCCTCTGAGCGTAGGGGAAGGGGAGGCTGGCGTTCTGGAAAGTCCCTTTGTTACTGGGTTGCGTCGAACGGTCACCGAGATCGGGCGATTGCTTCAATCGGTCTCGGATACGGAGCTTCTTCGAAGTCCGATTCCACTGTTAGGTAGCCGACTTTCGACGGTGCCTGGGCAGGCACCGAGTATCGATACGGTTTCAATAGGAAGTCTTTTTGAACTAGCATCGCGATTCACAACGGAGATTTCCGGTCCTTTAGAACAGTATCTCAACGAAAACCCTCAGGCAACTCCTGCACAACTCACTTCTCAATTCTCTTTTCTTCAGTCGTTGGAATCGCTCGATCCTGGTGTCCAAGGTGTGAGAATCGTCTTCGATCGCGCAACTCCCGCTTTGAGCCCTCTCATCTCACTTCTTGAACCCATTACTCAAGGAGGGATCTTGGCACCCAATCTTGGTACCGCATTATCCGAGGATCTTAGCTTTCAGATTCAATCTACCAATCTTCATTTTGACTTGATCGAGGACCTCCAATCTTCCACAGAGGGCATGACTCGCTTCGGATTGAAGCTTCCAGATATACGACTCCAGCTGACAAGAGACACCGTATTCGCGAACCAGGATCCAATTTCGTTTTCAGCCAATCTGGGAATCGTTCAAGGAACTGTTGTGGGTGGCGGTGTGCTGATGGACACAACCGTCGGGATCGATCTGTCGAACATCCATCATCTAGTCGATGATGCGAGTGACGTATTGACCGGCGCGTTCGCTGGGGCGATTCGATTGGATCGACTGAGTTCTCTATCAACCGCCTCGATTCGGGAGGCGTTGCAACCGAGACTTTCCGGAATCGGTCTACAGGTTGACTTTCCTTTTGAGCTGCAAGTCGGAGGCTTCTCAACAGCAGTGGCACTTCCTCGCTTTCAACTCAGCGACATCAACCCATTGGACACGTATATCCCGAAGCTCGAACTGGTCGTGCCCGAAAACGATGAGTATACAGCCGAGAATCTGATTGGATTCGCGACGATCGATACGACGACGTTGCTATCCTACTTCGAACAGATCGGTGAAGTGATTGGGGCGTGGCAATCAGGTTCCTTGCTTAAGGCTCCCTTTCCGCTTGTGGGCGATCTAACAGTAGGAGAAGCGGCAGGTTTGGTTGATGCCTATGCAGCATCCAGCCTTCAGTTCTTGAGGGATCCTACATCCAATTTGCCACGATTCGCATCCATCCAAGAGCTCGCTTCATTGATTCCTTCGGTCGACGTCTATGGACCGCAGCAGCAAGTCATTCGCTACGATGCCCAGTCTCAACAGTTCCTGGTGTCGTTGGAA
>JALOQW010000536.1 GCA_025459275.1 Pirellula sp. | reverse complement strand
GCGCGAAATTCCACCGTTACACTATACGCCAGCGGCCCAGCCTCACAACCCGATTCGGATTTGGATCTCGGTTCATGAAACACGACTATCAACCTCAGACCATTGACCCACCCTTGTTGGATGATCTTTCACAGCTTGTTCGATTGGCGCTCCGCGAAGACCTCGATCGGAGCATGGACATTACAACGATGGCCATCGTGCCGGCAGGCCTGCGAGGATCGGCATCCTTGATCGCCAGACGCCCCGGAATCGTTGCCGGGATCGATTTGATCGAGGCCATGCTCCAGGAGATGGACGTCCAAATCGAATGGAGCCAATTGGTTGGGGACGGGCAGGAAGTCCAAGCTGGCCAGAACCTGGCGAACTTGAGCGGCGAAGCTCGGGAGCTCCTTACCTGCGAACGGACGATTTTGAATTTCGTTTGTCGGCTCAGCGGGATTGCGACGTTGACTCGCCATTATGTCGATGCGGTCCAAGGGACGAAAGCTCGTGTATACGACACTCGCAAGACGACACCGGGTTGGCGCCGAATCGAGAAGTATGCCGTGCGTTGCGGTGGTGGGCACAATCATCGGCTTGGTCTGCATGATGGGATCCTCATTAAGGACAATCATCTCGCATGCCGTGCCGTGGTCGAAGGCAAGTTGCTCGACCCAGCAACTGCGGTCCAACTGGCGCGTACGTTTGTCGCTTCGGGTGGCGTCAAATTCGATACCCCTCCGATGATCGAGATCGAGATCGACCGACGAGAACAACTCGAATCCGCACTCAGCGCCGCGCCGGACATCGTATTGCTTGACAATATGTCCAACGCAGAATTGTCGGAGTGCGTTGCCATCCGAGATCGCACGGCACCTAACGTCGAACTGGAAGCATCCGGTGGGGTGAATCTGAGAACCATCGCCGGTATTGCAGGAACGGGAGTCGATCGCATCAGTGTCGGCGCTCTCACTCATTCAGCCCCCATCCTCGACATCGGACTGGATTGGAGTTTGGTATAACCAGTCGCTAGGGAATGCTCAAACAACAGCGACGAAGGAAAAACAAATGGCGGATCATCGATTCCAATCCAAGAAGTTTCTCGTCCACGAAAACAGCAAGGTCCAACTCAGCAAAATCTCGACCGACTCCGGTGATGAGTTGCGAGACAAATCTCATGGCGCCGAAGCCCTGGAAGCGGATATCGAATCGCTGCGGACCGCGCAAGAGCGACTTTACGCATCGAATCATCGCGCGCTGCTGGTGATCCTGCAAGGCATGGATACCTCCGGCAAGGACGGCATCATTCGTCACGTCTTGCGTGGCGTCAGTCCTCTCGGATGCCGCGTCAACAGTTTCCGAGCCCCCAATACGGAAGAACTTGAACATCATTTCCTGTGGCGCCCCATGCGTTTCCTGCCACCCAAAGGAACCATCGCTCTGTTCAATCGCTCGTATTACGAAGAAGTCTTGGTCGTACGAGTTCATCCCAAGTTCCTCGAACCTCAGAATCTTTTGCCCTACAAGAGCTTGAACGATTTGTGGGAACGACGATTTCGTGAAATCCGCTCCTTCGAGAAAACCTTGGTCGACAGTGGCACGAGTGTCCTCAAGTTCTACTTGCATATCTCGCGCAAAGAACAGCGAAAGCGATTGTTGGAACGCCTCGAAGATCCTCGCAAGTATTGGAAGTTCAACGCGGGAGATCTGGCCGAGCGCAAACTGTGGCCACAGTACGTTGAGGCCTTTGAAGAAGCACTTTCCAAGACGTCGACCGCGGAAGCTCCCTGGTATATCATTCCTGCAGATGACAAGTGGTACGCACGCGCAGCGGTGGCAGATATCATCGCATCGCACCTGGAATCCCTGGACCTTGAGTTCCCCGAAGTAACCCGCGAAACCTTGAGCCAATTCGAACAATACGCCCAGGCACTACGCGATGAAAATGATTGAGCTGGTCGATGGCCCGATCCCCATCGATCGAATCTTGACTCACTGCAATGAAGAGAGTTGCGGAGCTGTATCGAGTTTTCTAGGGACCACGCGTCGCTGGACGCGCTTATCTCGAATACGATGCCTATCGCGAAATGGCACTCGCCAAAATGCACGAGCTTGCGGATTCAGCCATCGAACGCTGGAAAGCTCAACGCGTGGCCATTGTCCACCGACTCGGGCGCGTCGATGTCGGGCATGCGAGCGTTGCCATTGCGGTCGCGTGCCCGCACCGCGCTGAAGCGATTGCCGCGTGTCATTGGTTAATCGACGAACTCAAAGTCCAGGTCCCGATCTGGAAGAAGGAATGGTATGCCGTCCAATCCCCCAAATGGATTCACTCGTGATTTTTGACAACCAATTCGTACGCGAGCTACCAGGAGACCCAAGTCAGGATCCACGTCCGCGTCAAGTTCTCGGTTCGTTCTACTCACGCGTCCAACCAGTATCGCCATCACATCCAAGTCGCTTGGCGGTGTCGAAAGAAGTCGCTGAACTTCTCGACATGGAACCTGCCTTTGTCGATTCTGAATCCTTCGTCCTCGCGTTTTCCGGACATACACTCCTGCAAGGCATGGAACCGTTTGCCATGTGCTATGGCGGGCATCAGTTCGGGCACTGGGCCGGGCAGTTGGGGGATGGTCGAGCCATCAATCTCGGAGAAGTGATCAATGCCCGCGGGGAGCGATGGATGCTGCAATTGAAAGGAGCCGGTCCCACTCCTTATTCGCGACATGCCGACGGATTTGCAGTCTTGCGATCCAGCGTTCGAGAATTTTTGTGCAGCGAAGCCATGCATCATCTTGGCGTCCCGACCACCCGAGCGCTGTCTCTCATCGCGACCGGAGACTGGGTCGTGAGGGACATGTTCTACGACGGGCGTCCGAGACGTGAACCTGGCGCGATCGTTTGCCGTGTCGCGCCGACTTTTGTCCGGTTCGGGAACTTTGAGATTTTTGCAGCCCGCAATGACATCGATCATCTTCGCCGCTTGATCGAGTATGTGATTCGGACCGATTTTCCCGAGTTGGGAGTTCCGACACCCGATGCCATGGGGCAATGGTTCGAAGATATCTGCCGGCGAACTGCCATCATGATCGTGCACTGGATGCGAGTCGGATTCGTGCATGGTGTGATGAACACAGACAACATGTCGATCCTTGGCCAAACCATCGACTACGGGCCTTATGGTTGGTTGGAAGATTACGATCCCTCGTGGACTCCCAACACGACCGATGCCGAAGGACGCCGCTATTGCTATGGCCAACAACCACAAATCGCTTATTGGAATCTAGGCCAGTTGGCCAACGCCATCCATCCGGTGCTGCAAAACGAACATTGGATCCAGCGAGGAATGGAAGCCTACGTACAGGAGCTGCAGTATCAATGGAATGCATCGATGGCCAGCAAGATGGGCCTAGCCAACTGGCGAGACGAAGATTCCGAACTGCTCGATGGTCTCTTGGAATTCCTGCGAAGCGCGGAGATCGACATGACTTGGTTCTACCGATTGCTCGCTACCTATCCTGTCCAACCCGATTCCGAATCGCCCGCGTCGGGCGGTGGCTCCGATCCACGAACTCATTTCCACTATGCGTTTTATCGACCCGACGATGAATTGGACGCGGCGATTCCTCGTTTGAGCGATTGGCTGCTGCGATATCAACGGCGTGTGCAAGAAGACGGAACTCCGGATCTGGTTCGACTGCAGCAAATGAACTGTGTGAACCCAAAGTACGTCTTGAGAAACTATCTTGCCCAACAAGCCATCGATGCTGCCGAGCAAGGCGATCCGAAGGAAATCGAACGACTGCTGGATGTACTGCGACTTCCTTACGATGATCAACCTCACAACGAACGCTATGCCCAGAAGCGGCCTGAGTGGGCACGGCATCGCCCCGGCTGTTCGATGCTGTCGTGCAGTTCGTAATCACGTCCCGAACCCGTAGCCAACTAGGCCTTCGACATGACTTCTTCGATCGGGTGGGCTTCGATCACACCGGTCAGCTTTTCATCCAGGCCGCCGTGAAAGTAAGTCAATCGCTTGTGGTCGAGTCCCATCAGACGCAAGATCGTCGCGTGTAGATCGCGCAAATGGCGTGGATTTTCGACGGCCCTTTCTCCGATCTCGTCTGTCGCGCCGTAACTGGTTCCCCCCTTCACTCCGGCACCCGCAAGCCAGTACGTAAAGCCGTTGGGGTTGTGGTCGCGCCCG